>MHXZ01000031.1 GCA_001825665.1 Planctomycetes bacterium GWF2_41_51
TATTATGACCAGATTAAGAGCTTATAAAAAAATGTGCGAAAGATTCTTGACAGTACCTGAAATACCCTCAAGGGGAGTCGAACTCATTGAAGAAAATAGCCAAGCATTTGCAGGTAAAGAGCTTATGAAAAATGCTACAAGTGTCTTGTCCGATTGCTTGGCCACTAAAAATCAGAACGATTTGAAAAAGATAATAAAGGCATGGCCAAGGTTATCTGAGCATATTCAAAGGACAATTTTAGCATTGGTTGAGATGGATTGATCACCAGTATTTTCGTGCATTGCTCAAATATTTTGCCCAAGCCTTTAGTGATATAAGACAGCCTAATTTTTCAACACAGGGATTTATCCAAATCTGCTTGATATATGTATTCAATTACCAAATGTTTCAAACTACCACTCTAACCATGGCCCAACTATTAATTTAATTTTTAAAATAGTACCCAACAACCATTATCGCCCCACTTTTCTTATTATTTTTCGGGTTGTATGACATCATAATGCTTTAATAAACATAAACTTAATGTCGGATGATTATTTGCCTAGTACGACTAAAATACATGAACGATCACTTTAAGAAAAATGTTATAATTTGCGTTCTTTCACCCAACTTCTCTCTATTTCTTCAAGGCTCCTGCCCTTTGTTTCGGATACAACGACTAGAACGAAAACGAAAGCTATCGCGCAGATCCCGCCATAGAGCCAGAATACTCCACCCTTAAGTGATTCAAGCAAATAAGGGAAAAATTGCGAAACTAAATAGCATGATATCCACAAACACACCGTCGCCATTGACATCGCCCTGCCTCTTACCTTTGTTGGGAATATCTCACTTATTACCACCCACACCACGGGTCCCATTGCTACTGCAAATGATGCCACATAAGTCAAAACGTAGATCAGTACCAGTTTTCCTTCAAACTGTTCCAAGCGAAAAGCCCGTCCCAGCAAAAACATTGATATTCCCATTCCGGCACTGGCAAACAACAAAAGAGGCTTGCGTCCTACCTTATCTACAACTGCTATCGCAACGAATGTAAACGTCAGATTTACAATTCCCACTATGACGGTATCAGATATTGCTGATGTCGTCGCGAGTCCAGCGCTTTTGAATATTTCAGGAGCATAATACAAAATAATATTTATACCCGTTATCTGCTGCAATATTGCCAGCCCCACCCCTATCAGCATCGCAACTCTTATTCCAGGTCTGAACAGTTGCCAGAAAGATGAACTTTCCTGAACAATTGTGTTTCTTATTTCGAGAAGCTCTTTTTGGGCGTGCTCACTGCCTCCGATACGTTTCAAGATTCTAAGCGCCTCTGATTCTCTGTTCTTTTCCGTAAGCCACCTCGGGCTTTCCGGAACAAAAAACAGAAATATAAAAAACAGCATTGCAGGAATAGCTTCCGATCCGAACATCCATCGCCAGCCGTAATTAATATTCCATTGCTCAGTGCCTTGGCCTGCGATTATGGAGTTAATGAAATATACCAGCAGCATACCGCTTATAATGGCGAACTGGTTTAATGACACCAGACGTCCTCGCAATCTAGCAGGCGAAATCTCTGCGATATACATTGGCGAAAGCATTGATGCCGCTCCTACCCCTAATCCCCCTAATATTCTGGCAATTACGAAATCGAACAACCCATAGGGCACGCCGGACCATACCGCCGATATGAAAAAACATACTGCCGACAAGACAAGCACCTTTTTTCTTCCAAATTTATCACTAAGTACCCCTGCGAGCATCGCACCAAAGATACATCCTACCAGTGCCGATGATGCAACCCATCCTGTCATCATGGTACTAAGCGCGAATTTGGTTTTCATAAACCCGATCGCTCCGCTTATGACTGCCGTATCATAACCAAAAAGCAATCCGCCAAGCGCCGCTACAAAACTCAACACAAGTAAGTAACCGACTGAACCTTTGTGATTAACATTTCTGCCTACTGTTTGTATATCCATATTTTGCCTCATTTATGTTTAAGTAACCGAGCTGCTTGAACATCATACTTTTTTCTATCAATGTTTGCACTAGTATACTTATAATATTGTCCTACCCCAAATCGGAAGAAGGAAGTCCCGAAGGGCAATGCATCTTAATCAATTTTTGAACGAATTCACATCTGCGGACACGTTTACCGGTCGGATGGCTGAAAGCAGCAAGGCGGGTTTATTAGTTGTAATACCGCTTACACCAATATTCATCAAATATTTAGCTTCATTGACGTCATCAACGGTGTATACATATATTTTCAGACCAGCAGCATTTGCCTTTTCAACAAGTTGCGGAGTCATACCAAGCGAATGGGCATTTATTGCATCTATACCGGCATCTTTTGCTATTTGAATAATATTGGGGTCGTAAGGCAACAGCTTTTCGGTAACTGGATCTTTTTTGCGGCCGACAAGCCAATAAGCTGGAATTTCGGGCATCATCTTTTTGGCGGCTGTTATCGTGGTCAGATCGAAACCTATAATGGTGAGTTGGGGCTTTTTGTTATTTTTTTCAATATCCTCCTTGAGAAATGGCAAAATTTCCTGTCCGCACTTAATCTCAATAAATAAGCGTTTGCCCGGCGGTACTGTTTCGATTACCTCTTCAAGGAATGGAATTTTTTCACCAGTAAAATCTGGGTGTTTCAATTTGCCTGCATCGAGAGTTCTGATTACATCAGAATTTACATCGCTGACCCTGAGATCTATACCGGTGACATGTTTTGTTGAGATATCGTGTATGACCACAATTCTTTTGTCTTTGGTAAGAAAGACATCACATTCAGCAGCATCGCTGTTATCTTTCCAGGCTTGGATAAATGCAGCAATCGTATTTTCCGGTGCGACATGGGATGCACCGCGATGCGCAATTATTTCGACTGAACCTGGAAAAGCGGAGCAGGCAAAATAAAGCAGATAGAGAAATCCAAAAAAATATACTATTAATGTATTCATTACTTCTGTATCCTTAGAAAGGAGCAACTTTAAACGCTGCTCCTTTCTAACATAAGCTGTATAATTTATTTTTTTCTAAGCAAAGCAGTACCTATGCCAAGCAAAATTAAAGTCAATGGTTCAGGGACTTGCACTAATTGGAATCCATTGAACGGCGCATACGAAGCACCTGTTCCCGTTGTCCATGTAATTGTTATCATTCCATCGACCGGAGTAATATTTTTTAATACAACATAGTCCTCATTTTCCCAAAGCTGCGTTTTGACCGTCGCGGCATTATCCAAAGTAGTTTCTTTATTCTGACTACCAACAATGAATTTTGTAAATTGGCCACCGTTGCGATTTTGACCATAGAGGTAAATATCAAAAGATGAATTAGTTAATCCATTCAATTTTACATTTCCCGTGTTACTACCAGCAACATAGATATAATCACGCATTAAAATCTGCTGTTCTATCGGAAGCGGTGTAGTTCCGCCGAATACAGTTTCTCCAAGCGCCCATCCATAAGAAACATTCAAATTTATGCCGACAGTAGTATCATTGCCATACGAATCTTTCAGGGCACGGAATACGCCCGCTGGATCACTATAAATCTTAGAATTCCAGAAAGTACCTGTGTCCGGTGCAACTCCTATACCAGCACAGGTATTAATTCCCGGCCACGTAGCCCAGTTATTAGTGTCGAAATCTACATTTACGACAATTGCTTGTGACTGAACGGTAAACAACATCAGAAATGCTAAGACTAACAAATAATATTTCTTCATTTTCTCGTCCTCCAGAGACTGCCTGACCATTATTAAACGTTCGCACAGTCAGGCAAACATGCGCGACCATTAATCACCTGCACATTGCAGAATAATCACCGTGTACGTACACTATACTAAAAACAGCTTTAAATGTCAATATTTTTAGTGTTAATTTTATTGAACGCAGTTCTGATTGATACTTGAATTATTTACTATTTGAAATGGGGCACTTTCATTACCAAACCGGTCAACAGCAGTTATCTTATAAAAGCATGTGTCTATGCGGGTAGAATCAAAATCTAAGCCATTATCTGCAAAACTTGTCGTAAATGCATCTACAAAGGTGAGATAATTTACGCAGCCAATTTCGAAAGAGGCTTTTCTGCTTCTGTATATTTTGTACCCAAACACATCTCCGGACGAGGCGTTCCATATCAAACGTCCTTTCGAAAACTTCACGTTTTCAGGCACATTCGGTGCAATGTTATCAGGCATTACATAAATGATTGCCGATAAACCCTGTTGTGGCGCAGATGGCGGAAAAACACAATTGTTACTTCCATCGCTTGCGCTAACATAATATTCAATTCCCTCAGTATCATCTGGTAATTTCACAGTGGAGCAAAAAACAGCTCGGGACCGTCTGGTCATATTTACAGCAGTCCAATCAGGGTTACCAATTGACCTGTAATACAACACAGCATTTAACAATTCATTTTTCCTATTATCTAAAAGCCGCACTGTAATTTCAAATGGTTGACCTTTAGCCAAAGAACTCTGAGGAGAAACCAAAATTATTTTAGGTGCATTAGTGTCTGAACTGCCGGCATAGCAGCTTGGTGAGGAAAATTGAGGACTTTCCATCCCGGATGTATTCACGGCAGTAACACTATAGCGGTGTTTGCCTTTTATTGTATCATCCCAACTTATATCATTTTTGCTCAATAATTGGGAAACTTTTATTCCGTTTCGGTATACGTAGAATCCCTTAATTGCAGGTTCCTCGTTTTTCCAACTTATGAAGGCTCCATTGAGAGTACCTTTTGCCTGGACATGTGATGGCATTTTAACATTCTGAGCCGAACGTACCTCAGCTATTTTGTTTACATAGTTGAGCTGTACAAAGCGATTTTGAACGCTCTGAATATTTCCAAGTGAAGAAATATCGACAACACGCTTATTGAAGTTATTCACCCACTCTGCCATTTTTTCAGTAAATTGAGCCACACTCATTGAAGGAGCACCAGTATCTAATTCAATATGGTTATATTCAGAAGCTATCCTGCATCTGAGCAGTTCAAGTCTGGCCTTTCTGGAAGAATCTGTTTCGGCCTCAATGGTGTTATTTATAGCCGTCAATTGAGTAAGAGCTTTTTGTCTATCATCAATTTTATGGCCTCTAAACACAAAATATACATCATGCGTGCCGGTTGTGCCTTTAATTGTACAGGAATAATTATCCCATTTTTGCCAGTCCCCGCTGCCAGATATAACGCCCTCTCCAATGAGAAGGCCTGAAACAGAATCAAGACGGATTTCAATATTTCCTCCATTGGTTGCACTAGCCGCTCTAACTTGGAAAGTATTCCAATCTGAATTGAAGTTTATAGAGGAAAACATCACCCAATCCTTATCCTGGATATAAGCTACACATTGGCCGCCTTCATTTGCGCCGGCATTTTGCGTACCTGACTGAGACGAATAAGAACTAGCATCAGTAAACTCAGGAATAATTGCATTTGAGTTGTAAAATCTGAACCTATATAAATTAAAAAGAAATCCAGAATCAGAATACCGCAAATCACCATCAAAAGGCGGAGTGGCAGTACATTCTCCAAAATCACTTGCGTATGGTTCATTTTGATTTATTATCGACGTAATCAATTTGCTTGCATTACTTCCATAGCAGCTTTTGACATAGTGATCATAAACAGCTTCTGAATTGGTGAATTTGGCGGAATCATACCACGGTGCATTTGCGATATACCACAGCTTTGGATCGATAGCGTCAGTTATGCGCCATGTGAGACAGTACAGTCCTTTAGTGTTTGAAGTACGCAAAGACTGATAGCAACTTATAGTGTCTGAAAGATGAATGTTATAAGGATAATAATATTCTGAACTAGCCATGTCTCTTTCAAGCCACGGACAGGCCCAGTATTCCCGTTCTCCATATTGGCTGCCGTCAGGCCATTTTGCCGAATATGGTGCGATAGGCGCGCAAATCACATCTGGTGGCAAAGATTGAATAGACTCCGGCTTAAGCCCCCAGCCAGAAACGGCAAATTTAAGCTTGGGATTTGTGGCCTTTAAGCCATTATACCATCCCATGAACATCTTCTGCCAGGCTGTTGAATCACTTCCCATTGTCTCACTTTGAAAACAGATCAAGTAATCTAAATTTGGGTAGTCGGTTGCTATTTGCTCGATTCTGGCTTTTATTACATCTGTATCGCTTGCGCTGACATTGTACTCGGCGGGGATTTTATCTAAGTCAATGCCCAATCCAATTTTCACTCCTCGTGAATGCGCATAATCAATAACACGTTTGAAAAGATTTGTACCTTTTTTAAATACTTCTTTATTTGAAAGTTTTTCATTATGAAGGGCGCAATCGGCTCCAAAATCGTAATCATCAAACAAATCTGAACTTCCAAAAAGATATTCATTTACATTCCATTTAGGCCCTGCCCATCCATGACCACTGCTTGCGGTAGCCATCCAGGATCTTGATATATAACCATTCAATTCGAAATTATGAAACATCTCATTATGTTTGCCTTCACCATTATAGTTATGAATATGCAAGAAATTCATCCGCATTTTGGCCATCTGGTCTATTACATATTTCCAGTCTTGCCATGAGTACACAGTGGCTGATTGCGGGAAATTGGTCCATGGTAAAAAACCACGTATATACATCTGCGGTTTGCGAATTTCATTAACATCAGGCAAAGTGACCAAACTTGTCTGAGGAGGTAAAACATCGCCGCTCATATAAAAATTGATACCGTAATAATCTTGAAGCAGCCCGTATACTCCATAAAGCACACCGGTATCCTCCGTCCCAAGTACAGCAATGATATCATGGCCATTTACGCTTAATTTCTTTAACTGATAACTCTGCGGCCCAAGTTCATCTGGCGACAAAAAGCCGCTATCTGCTAAGGATTTCAAAATTGAATTGCTTGCGGTTGTACCGATAACAAAACCACCATCATACACAGCAGCATCATCGCATACTTTGGGCAGTTCATGGCCAAGCATATACAAGTACCTCTGAAGCTCTTGACCAGAATATTTCTCCATGGGCGAAGCATTTTTGCCCAAAATAATATGAGCTTGCTGCCCGAATGATATTGATGTAAAAATAATACATATACAGAATAAATGTCTAATCACAAAAACCTCACATAATTAATAAAAATAGTCAAATCAAAATCGATGAAACCTTGTTCTCACAGATATAGTAAAATACATTTCATAATCCAGGCTCGTACTCGCACGGCGGATTTGGATCCGTACACTCGAGCCATTGCGCAGCAAGCACCACAAAATCATTTACTCTTACATTACCGTCATGGCTCAGGTCCGCCCCATTACACCAGTCAGATGAATCACAACCAGATAGCAGCCACTGCTCTGCAAACATACTGAAGTCTTGCAGGTTAACATAACAATTATTGTCCAAGTCTCCCTCCGGAAATGGATGATTTACATCACCGCAAACAGGAGAATAAGAATTTTGTAAATTCTCAGTAATACTTACATTATCAAAACTCGCAAGACATAACTCTTCGTTCAAATGTGAAGCAACTGCCAAACCGATATATACGGTTGAATTCATATTAATGGTTTTAGAAGTTCCTATTTGGGTCCAACTTGTTCCATCAGAAGAAGTGTATCCCCTGAAAGTGTTTCCTGTTCGAACCAGCTTAATCCAATAAGGAGCTGCACCACCTGAACTCGAAGTGTGTCCTGTTTGTCCTCCCGTAGTTGTTCGCCATTGCAGATTTTTACCAATTTGAGGATACATGTTTACCATTATATTTGCAGAATCATGCGAAAGACTATTTCTGATCATAACGCCTGCTTTTGCCCAACCACTGGTCATTTCCATATAATTTACCCGGGCCACAATGGTACAGTCTCCCGTCACCTGTTTATATGCGAAGTGGAATTTATCAGATGTGCCTACAATATCCGAACCTGCTCCATGTATAGCTTTTTCTGTGCCTCTATCGAGAAACTCTCCCGCAATTCCAACTGCTCCTATATCCTGTGACTGCAATGTATCATTAATCATGGTTCTGATAAACATGTAATCCACGTGCAGCGTGTCTAAATATCTGTTTCCCTGTGTCTTGTCGGTATCCATGGCGCGAACGTATATGGTTCCATTTATATCATTTGGTAGTGTGTACGTTTGCCAATTACCATCATCATTAGTTTTGGTTACAGTTAGCATATCAATGTAGTTGACTCCATCTGTTGAATACGCAAAAACAAAATTGTCATTCTCCGAATTAGGGCTATGAAACGCCTGAACATTAAATGTTATCGTCAAATCCGATCCGCCAGTAACATTGAACTTCCATTTGTGCTCCAAATAACTATATGAGCCATTATCAAGTTCGGTAAGTCGTTCGGAAAAATTATTATTCGCGTTAGTATCGCCATAAGTGCCCAATCTTGTACTGCTGACATCTATGTCCTGGCTGGCAGTTACGTCAGCAAGGGTTGAATGTACCGAATTCATATACATCTGCTCTATCAACTCTTCTACTGTAACTTTCCTTATATTTGAGTTCAATTGAGTTCCAAAAGCATTAAGCTGATCAACAGAGTAATCCCACATGCTAACTATGACCACGCTATATGATTCAGGACTTGAAGGATTTCGAGGCAGGTTGTTCAATTTATATATGACCGTGTTTGGATCATTTGTGACAGCATCCCACAAAGCACAGCGCACGGTTACAAATGGTCGGCCCCCGAACCAATTGATTCTATGCTTATAAACTGTGGGCCAATCCAGAATACCTCCCCGAAGCGGGTCCATTGCAGCAAATTTTTTCCCTACGGACGAATAGGAATCATCATAAGAATTTTGATCAGTTATTAAAATAATTCTTTGATCAATCCTGTCCATATACTCTTCCAATTGCTTATTGTGTTGAGTCAGCATAGGAAACTGTGAGGGTCGAAAGAAGCCCATGCCAGAATACGGAGTATAGTAACAATCCTTTGTGGTAGCCAAATCATAAAATCTTGAAATCACAGCCGGAGCAAGTTTGGTCAAGGCCGGGGAAACACCCCAACTGATAGCCATTTGACCTTTTCTGGGGTTGCTATAAAAACGAGGATCATCAAACTGCTGCCAATCATACAATTGCCCCTGCAAACCGTCACCATCAGCATACATGATTGCAACATAATGCACCTTATCTTCTTGTACATACGTCCGATTCACTGTCTGTGAAAACTCAATCGGAGGTACAGCATTTGAAAAACCATTATGAACAGACAGGTTCAAAACATATGGCGAAGATTCCTGATAAAGATTTTTCGATGCATGAAAATCTACCATGCCCTGTTCATTGCGTTTTACCGCTGGATCGTCCCATCCAAAACATGGGGAGCTATCAGTTACAGCATCGAGGATAGCAGAGGCAATTGAATAATCGGCAGTCCACATGGTCATAATTTTTGTTGCGGGACTCCAGTCTCGAGTCAATAGGTGATTGAGATCATTGGCCACCACTACTATGCCGTTGTGCCTCATACTATTCCAGTAGTTATTGAATGCCCATAGGTCATTTTTGCCGCGGCAATCAACCAACAGCGAAAGACCAAGAGCCTGGACGCTTGCTTCCATGCTTGTGTCAACTGCGACTCCCTTAACAACACCCGCCAACGAAGTAGCAACATTTATTGAATTTGCATCGCTGAGACTATAAAGCACGTATCCATTGAGTCTGCTTTTATAATGCTTCAAAAGCCACATACAAGCGCTATCGTCTCCCTGGAGGCGTTCAACCTGAGTATACTTAACCCCGTAATTGTTCACTAAGTACAAGAGGTAGGTTGGGTCATCATTATCGATATAAATCTCAGGCCTGGTTTGTGCAACTATACCCTGCAAAGATTGTACAAGCACGTACTCAGGGTTTGACAACTTCCATTTCTGTACCACATAAAGATCTTCAGGCTGTTCAATACCATAATCTAAACTATAAGGCGATACAGTAAACGACCATGTATCACCTTTTATGGTTGAAGAACCAACTTCGTCAATTCTCCAGTAGTAAGTAGTTATGTCGCTTGTTAGTGTGGGCAGAGTATATATCGTGGCAGTCTGATTGCCTTTAAATTCGGGCGAATTTATATTGGCATCAGTAACAGCGTTTTTTCCTGTACCAAAATAGACATTATGCGATGTGGCTCCAATGCCTGGTTTCCAGGAAAGAGTTGGAGTGATCATTGATACACCATCGGCAAATGGTTTTGGCTCGGGTTCTTTCGCAGCGGCAGCATCCAATTTGACGGTGAAACTCCAAACATCACCTTTATATACTCCACCATCTCTCTCGTCAATACGCCAATAGTATGTTTGGCCCAATTCAAGCGTACCAGGAGTGTAGCTGCAACTACTTTGATTGCCCTTATATTCTCCAGAAGCTGTAGTTGCGGCTGCAACTGTGGCTGCATTCGTCCCAAAGTAAATATCGTGCGAAACAGCCGAATCACCAGGCATCCATGTCAAAACAACATTTTTTACTTCGGCATGTGCTTTATCGTGCGGCACGGGATTTTGGGCAAGATTAGTCATCTTTGTTTTAAGCAGCTCGGCTCGTTCAAGAAAATATTTACCATCTTTAGCCGAATTATGAAACTGCAATTCGTCGATTAAGCCCTGGAAATTCTGACCAATTTTCAATGGTGATGTATTATCACCATGATTTTCAGTCGCAGTCAATTTTCTTGCAACGCCATTGAGCCAAATAATCCTATTTATTCCATCATAGCTTACACCAACATGCTGCCAGACTCCTCCCTTGATGTCCCATGCCCCGACAAGGTATCCCGGTGCAATCGTTCCGAATTTTTGATTGAATGATATCGATGAATATACTTTGTCCGTTGGCCCGCCGTAAATTCCGAAAAAATATCCGCCTGAACCGGTCCAGTGATCGGCTATTAAAAAGTTTTGATTGTTGACTGGCAATTGATCCATTTTTACAAATCCTTCAATAGTGTATGGCCCACCACCACTTAGGAGTTCAACGTCTATAGAATCTACTGCTTGCAAAACTTGACTTCCGTTTAGTCTCGCAGCTTTTCCGATTATTCCGTTTTCGTATATGGGCTGCGTGCCGACTGCAACGCTAAGAGTATCAGTATTGCGGCCATTAATGGCAGAATCACTCAAATTATTTTCGAAGCTGTATTTTATAATAGCATCGGAATCTTTCGCCAAAGAGGCTCTTGCTAACATATAGGATGAGTCCATTGCTGCATTATGTAAAATAAGTTCATCTATCAGCACATCTGAAAAATTATTACCAACATACAAGCTATAAATTGTATCTCCGAGAGTCCCATCATAAGAGACGGATGCCTGTTCTATGCCATTTTTCCAGGTCTTCATAGTCCCTGTCACCGGATCAATCGTAAGGGCAATATGCTGCCATACTCCTATACTTCCATTTCCTCCCATCACATTTCGTTGGTCGCCATCTGCTTCCATAATATGATTATTAAGCACACCATTATAAAAGCCGGCTTGATATGCGCCTGATCCTCCCCAGTGATATGCAATATAAGCCCATCCGGTTGGCAGAGTTACTGGTTTTACAAATGCTTCAATCGTATATCCGCTGCCATTGCGAAGATCAATATCCACTGAATCACTTGCTCTTAAATAATTGGTTCCGGAAGAACTTATCCTTACAGCATTGCCTACAATTCCAGGCTGGTAAGTTGGGCTTGTGCCGGCACCCACAGTAAGATCATCATTAACCACCCCCTGACTGGCCCAGTCGTATGTATCCGAATCAAACTTATAATATGCCTGTGCAGTTGCATTGCCGAGTTGTGCGGTTCTGGTTTTGAAATACTTTTCTGTTTTGCATTCGTTATGCAAAATCAATTCATCTATTAAGCCTTCGAAATTGCCGCCTATTTCCAAAGGAACTGAAGCATCTGCTAAAGTGCCGTCAAAAGTCTCCGCAGCACAAAGAACTCCGTTAATCCATAGCCACATATTCCCACCTACAGTATCTACGGTTATGGCAATATGATACCATTGGCTTTCAGTTAAAGCGCCACCCATTACCCATGGTGAATTCCCATCCGTTTGGGTGAGTTGATGACTCAATGCACCATCATAAAGCCCGAAACTATAAGATGTTGTGCTACCCCAGTGCTTTGCGACATAAGACCATCCGGTTGGAATTACATCCGGTTTGATATATGCTTCGATTGTATATCCGGCGCCATTGCGCAAGTCCAAATCATTACTATCAGACGCCAGCAAGTATTGTGTCCCTGACTGACTAATCCTGACTGCTGTTCCAAACACACCCGGCTCATAAGTAGCAGGTGTACCCGCACCCACTGTCAGATTATCAATCGTCAAGCCACTTCCTGAATCTAAAAGATTAGTATCAAAATTATATTTTGACACAATTTTGCATTGGGCTGTGAGGCTGAAGCTTAGAAAATAAAGGGCTGCAATTATAAACATCTTACTTCTGTTCATCGGGAGTCCTTGGTTAAAATAACATCGTTCTAAGACAATTACTTACCTTAAATTAATCAATTAACTACTTATATTAGTTTGTACGTAAAAACAGTGCTGCTGCAAAATATCATGTATAATCAAAAAAAGGGCCAGCCTGAACTGGCCCTTTTTACTGAATTACTCAGTAAGATCAATCAACCAGTTCTGAACAAAAATATTCAGATCAAATAAGTTTATGTCGCAATCACCATTCAAATCACCTATCAACGTATTGCCGTTGCACGAGGCTTGATCGCCATCACAATTCCATTGAGCTGCCATTTGGCTGAAATCTTCGAAATTGACCTTATCATCATTATCAAAATCACCATAAACCACATCATGATATTCTGTCACTTCGTTTTCTGTCCAAGCGCGGTTATAGATTCGGACATTGTCTACCAAACCTGCCCATGGCCATGCGCCCGAGGTATTAGCTCTTGCACCAATTGTTAAAGGTAACTGATTATCCGACAAAGAAGTCGCTGATACGGTATTCTGATCGCAAATATATCCATCTACATAAACCGTCAATTGAGGTTCAAGATATGTCACGATAATATTGTGCCAATTACCATCAGCAAAACGGGCGGTTTGACCAAATGTACCATCAATGCCCTCTAGTGATATAGCATAGCGACTTAATACACCGTCAGTCTGGATATTCCAGGAACCGGTCCCTCTGCTGACCAAATGAACATTCCATCCCTGTGGATAAACATAAGTAATTTTAGTATCTACCATAACCGTGAAGTTATTCCGCATTGCATATTTTGGACTAAATGGTATCTCTGCATAAGCCCCATATCCAGTCATGGTCGCCGAGTTGCCGCTCAAGTCAAGAACATTACTATTTTTATCAGGATCAAAGGTAATTACTGCGTCATTTTTTAAAGAACCATCAAGTCCGTTAATTGAGGAATCCTCAATAGCTGTATCAAAGTTATAGCTGACTACAAGACCATCGAACCCTTCAGGATAAACCGTGCAAAGTACTGTATCACTGCTTGTTTTGTCAGTATCTGAAACAGTAAGCTTAAGTTCATAATCTCCAGCAGAACTAAATGCTGCAGTAGGATTAATAACATTTGCACTTGGCGAAAAATTCACACTTGCTCCGGCAGGTTTATTGACGACTTCCCATGTATAGCTTAAAGCGGCGCCGGTCGGCAGGTTGTCATCCGTTACAGTTGGGTGCATGAAAATGGTGTCAACCGGCAATGTGCAGAATTTGTATTCTCCAGCATCGACGCTCGGAGCAAAATTATAACCTGTTATGGTTCGTATTTCCTGCTGAGAAAGACTTTTGTTGTATAGTCTGAAATCATCCACTGCGCCTTGCCATGGCCAGCCATTACCACGCGACCCTATGTATAAGGCATCGGTATTGATAAAGAGCTTGTTTGTTCCGGCAAGCTCGACTTCCAGGTCTCCGTCCATATAAATCTTTGCACTACTCCCGTCATATACAGCCGCTACATGGTGCCAGCCCGTATCGAAAGGTATTGCCTGATTTACCCAGAAGCTGCCACTTGTACCAAATGAATATTTAAATTCACTTCCTACTGTTAAAATTCTGTAACTATTAGCGGCAGTTCCCTTGCAAACAAGACCTGTCCAGGCATACGGTATCGCTTCGGCCTTGGCCCAACACATTATTGTTAATTGGTTTGGGATATCCAGCCTGACATCTGGCCCAACCTTTACATCACAATAATTAAGTCCTGGTAAGGATAATACGTTATTGCCTCTTTCAGAATCATAAACTATAGAAGCAGTCGATCTTAATTGGCCATTGAGTTGGTTAACTGAACTATCATGAATTACCGGATCGCCTGTATCATTATCAAATGTATAATGGATAACCATCCCATCGGAAAGTGAAACAGTAAGCTGAAGATCATCAAATCCTAATTTCCCGTCATCTGCGACATACCTGATTGTATAAATTCCAAGAGCCGTTACAGATAAAGTTGTTGAAGTACTATTTGCATTTGCAAAACTGACATTAGCTGCATTAGCTCCTATCGCTTCCCAATAACCGGTATAAGGTCGGGCATCTTGCGTAGCTACGATTGCATCAATCGGTATGTTAAGAGTACTTAATTCAGATGGGGATTCTACATGTACACTAATATCATTGCCGATATTTACAACTGGTGGAAGCGATATCGTTGGATCTGGCGATATCCACTTTGTTGTAAGATAAGCTTCAATATCGGTTCTTTCCTGTTCTGTAAGTGCCTTATTATAAACAAGAATTTCGGCAATGTCGCCATCCCAGCCGGCTTGGCCAAAGCACCCTCCAAGCCATGCAGTATCACTGACGCCATTGAGACTTTCCTGAATACCAGTTAATTCACCGACTTTTGAACCATTGACAAACAATTCCGCAATTCCGGTAGAAGTCTCAGTTCCACCTGCAAACCTCGAAGTTGTAATTGTAAATCCAGCTTCTGAAGCCGGACGAACATAAGTTAGAGGGTAATTCCCGCCTGTGTAGTTATTATGGCCAAAATTAATATATATAGCATCCTTGTTGATGCCTTGATAAAGGCCAGACCAACCAAAATCATCCCAGGATATAGGCCCCTGCCTTCCATAACTCCAGTTTGTGGACCCTGCCATTCTGCCCTTTGAAACAACTATAATGGAAATATCTTGCTCATTTGGATAATAACTGAATCCAAGACGATTAGCCCAGGCTCCAAAGAAACTTACAACTTCTCTGCCATTTGGTGAATAAGATATTCCATATTGTGGGTATTCGTTCCCAAGTGCAACTGCATCATAACCTTTGCCTGAAGAATCCGCCCATGTTGTAACATCAGTTCTGGGCGTACCCAACATAGCCGCATCAAATCTAATTTGAAGCTCAGGCAGATCTGGCACTGCAGCATTAACCGACGTTGCTAATATAGCTATTGCTGTAATAACAAATGTAACTATTCTCATAATGCCTCCTGTTTAAAAAATTAAAATTTAATTTCAATCAAAAGAAACTATAGTCTTCATGGGGGAATCCACGACTGCTTGTCACATATAACGTTTGACGTAATTTCAGTTTTGTTAAAAGTTCAATCTGAACAGACCCATCTAATGTACCAAATACATTGCAGGCACCAGGCACCTGTTTAGGGTCAAACTCAGAAGGAAAACCTATTTTTTGGTAAAAGCCGCGAGAAGTATGCGGTATAACTAAATAAGTTGATGTTGCCCAACCACTACCAGTACGAGGTACGTATCTAAGCCTGTCTGAACATATCATTGCGTAACCAGGATCCGTGGTCTTCATAGCTGACTTCCATGGAGAGGCGCCATATTTGGAGACGCCGCCTAATTGATCCCACTCCCATTTGGAAGTATTAAAGCCTGCTAAAAAATTGTACCCAATCGTAGCGACATATTCCCCAGCCGCATGACCATAATAAACTTTATTAATTGATGTTTTTCTCATAAGCAATGTATCTGTTGTCGTGCCTTTGACGCCAGTTGCGAATTCCGGACACACAAACACTCGACCCATACTGCCATCACTGATTTCAGTCAAACTTTTTTTCATTTGCGCACTGGTCGGCCCTGGATATTTTAAAGGATCATCTGGTACTTTCAGTTTGGGGAACATATAAGTTGCCATTTTGAGAAAATCACGTAGGCCGAGCCACTCTGCAATATCGGTATCGTTTCCCACCGAATCATGCACCCCCCCTCTTGGCAAAGCACCGCGGCTGTCCTCTGCAGCCCATAACAGTGAAGCGGTTACAATTTGTTTTTGCTGTGACGCACACACGGTTTTTCTTGCAGATTGCCTTGCTTTACTCAAAGCAGGCATAAGGACTGATAACAGAAGTGCGATAATCGATATAACTACAAGCAGCTCAACTAAAGTAAATGCTTTTTTAGAAGTCATGTTCTTTTCCTTAAATTACGTGTACGTACACAATATCATAATTCCTTTTTCGTGTCAATATTATTTATTGTGTTTTTTATATCAATATTGCTGAACAATGTAATTAATGTTACAATATTACTTATACGGTTGATTATTCTTATCAATAACCCATAACTATATTATTATGAACAATAGAGCTACAATTACCAAAATTGCTGAATTGGCTAATGTTTCCATCGGAACAGTAGATCGCGCAGTAAATGACCGTCCGGGCATAAATGATGAAACAAAAAGACGCATCCTCGCCATTGCCAAGGAATACAATTACAAGCCCAATAAATTGAGCAGATATTTGGCACGTCATCGAACAATTCGCATTGGAACTATTTTATTGCCTTTGCAAAGCCATTTTCAAAAAGATGTACTCGCTTCAGTGCAAAAACAAAGTATAGAATTGAAAGATTTTGGTGTTGAGGTTGATATATATTGCCAGGACCATTTAAGCCCTTTAGACCAAGTTAAAAAATTGGATTTTTATCGCATGTCCAACTACGATGCTATTGCCATTGAACCAATTGAACACCCTGACGTTGTTTCAGCTATGGCTAAACTCCATCAAGCTAAGATTCCAGTTGTAACATTTAATACCGATATCCGTGATTCAAAACGACTGTGTTTTATTGGTCAGGATTTGATCAAAAGCGGCAAAATCGCCGCTGAACTGCTAGGCAAGTTTATTGGCAATAGCGGCTCAATTTATGTGCTGCATGGATATAAACATCTTATCGCACATCAGCAGCGACTCAAAGGATTTATCAGTGTCATCAAATCCGACTTTCCTGAAATAAAGATTTGCAGAATTGATGAAAGCATGGACAATGAGGATATTGCATACAGCAAAACATTTGAGACTCTTCGCGATGATCCTGCTATAAAAGGTATATATGTAGTTGCAAC
Organism: Planctomycetes bacterium GWF2_41_51; assembly: GCA_001825665.1. Taxonomy (GTDB): domain Bacteria; phylum Planctomycetota; class Phycisphaerae; order Sedimentisphaerales; family UBA12454; genus UBA12454. Next base: position 17,348 of record MHXZ01000031.1, read on the forward strand.
TGGCAGCACAGGCGCTTGCAGAGCTATCGAAACACTTGGAAAATCAAGGCAAATTCGAGTAGTTTGCAATGACATAGTTCCTGAAACCGTCAATTTCATTGAACGTGGAATTATAGATGCTACCATTTTGCAAGATCCTCAAACACAGGGTACTTTACCACTGAAAATCCTTTTTGATTTAGTTGCCGATGGTGTTCAGCCCACTAAAGAATATTATTATACTTGTACTGATGTCCTTACTAAATATATGCTGTAGCAGCATAGTGCTTAAATTCGTCAGCCCTGTTTCAATATTTGACTTAATATACAGTGTATAGTTGATAATAAGTCTGATTTCTCAAATACAAAACTCCCTCCTTCCCAAAATAATCGCGCACAGCATCATCGTAGCAGTTTTTTAAGCCACATGGTTATCACACAATTATAGTCAAATATCCTTGACAAGAGTTAATAGATTTGCTAAAGTGTACGTACACGAACAATATAATTCTGAAAGACCATAACTATGCCAGTTGATACTCGCGGAATCAAAACTAAAGCTGTATCCGAAGTTTCCAGCCTACGTTCCATAAGACACGTTGGGAAAATGACATCAAGGCAAAGAGTTATTAATGCCCTGAACCATAAACCAGTAGACAGAATACCCGTTGACTTGGGAGGTACGGTCGTCAGCGGCGCCCATGTAAGCGTCATTTCTAAATTACGACAGGCCTTAGGGCTTGATTTACCAGGTTATCCCGTAAAAGTTGTAGAACCAGCTCAAATGCTTGGTGAAGTCGCTCCTGATCTTCAGCAAAAGCTCGGAATTGACGTTGTCTATATGTATGGGCCAAAGAATATTTTCGGATTTGCAAATGAAAATTGGAAACCCTGGCGCACTTTTGATGATACAAATGTGCTTGTACCAGGGTTATTCAATACAACACCCTCTTCGGATGGTAGTTTGCTTATGTATCCGGAAGGAGACCAGAGTGTGCCGCCTTCAGCAAAAATGCCCGAGAATGGATTTTATTTTGATGCCATAATCCGTCAGAAACCATTGGATGATTCTACATTGTCTTTTAGAGATAATATAGAAGAATTTATTTTGATCAGTGATGACGATTTAGCATTTTATGAAAATAGGGTGAATGAACTATACAACAATTCTGATATGGCAATAGCCGCTGGGTTCCCTGGCACTGCTTTCGGGGATGTATTCTTAGTTCCTGCCCCATTTTTAAAAGATCCCAAAGGCATCAGAGATATCGAAGAATGGTACATAAGTACTGTTTCTAGAAAAAATTTGATTAAAGAAATTTTCTGTTACCAAACAGAGATGGCTCTGGCTAATTTTAAGAAAATATACCAGGCTGTAGGAAATAAAGTACAGATTATATTTATGGATGGTACTGATTTTGCCGCGCAAGATAGACTTTTCTGCAGCACAGATACGTATCGTGAGCTTTACCAGCCATATCATAAGAAATTAAATCACTGGATACATGCAAATACACAATGGAAAACAATGAAACATTGCTGCGGCGCATGCGACCCTTTAATAGAGGAATTCATTGCAGCAGGTTTCGATATTTTGAACCCCATACAATGTTCTGCCATCGGAATGGAACCTCAGGATTTGGCTAATAAATATGGCGGAAGGATTGTTTTTTGGGGAGGCGGCGTAGATACGCAAAAGGTACTGCCTTTTGGTACTCCCGACCAGGTTTATGATCAGGTACGTGAGCGTCTTAAAACCTTTGGGAAGTATCCTGGTTTTATATTTAATACAATTCATAATATCCAATGTGGTACACCTCTTGAGAATATAATTGCCATGTTTAAAGCATTAGAACACTGGCCTCCTAAGTAGGGCTTGCTGAAGAAGTTTCCATTTAAATTTTAACGGCATTGGGCATATTATACGAAATAAATTAAAGTTCATTCTGACAAACTTATTTGAATCATAGATTCAAATTGTTACCGTTTTTGACTATGAAAACAAAATATATTACAATTATACTTGTCGGGCATATTGCATCAAGTAATTCTAAAAAGCTGATTATATAGCGATGTTTTTTTCATAATGATTTTCGCAATCGACTGCCGCATTGATAAATCAGAAGTCTATGAGATTCGCTTGCAATTCATAATTCACCTTTTCGTTTCAATAAAAATCATTTGCAGTAAATAAAACTGCATAGGGTGATGTATCCCCTTCACGATAAAAAGTAAGCTTCGCATACTAAAGAACTTACGATAAACGATTTTAGTGTTTGTCCGATTACTTGGCCGTACACAGCAGACAAAGATCTATTGTGAATTTTGATGAAGAAAAAACCTCGATTTAGCTGCAAAAACGCAGATTTATTTTTTTTGAAATTACCCTCAAGGGGAGTCGAACCCCTGCAAGGAAATGACGAACCAATTGCCAATAAAGGACTTACGGAAAATACAAATGGCAGTTTGTGTGCCAGTTTGTGTAAACCTTTGCAAAATGCCCCCCAAAACCCCGCTTGCAATCCAGCGGAAAATCAAAGCATAGACCCCCTGCTTAACTCACTATATTCAATTTGGCCAAACTTACCGCAACATATCAAAGAAGCCATAAAATCATTAATCAATACGCATACCGGAAATGAAAATGAAACGATTAAGCCGAAGTGAAATAAAAATCTTAATCATAAATTTTATGCTGGCTGTCAGTATTGACAAACGCCGCAAATTTTTGTCGTTTGGTAATGGCAAACGATACACGGATACGCAAAAAAATTATGCGTTTGGAATAATAGGAAACTCTGGCATAAGGGCAACAGCAAGGATTTTAAACGTATCCAGACGGACATTGCAGCGTTGGTGCAGGAAATACAATGTTGATGTTAGGCGGTGTCCTGAATGGGTTTATGAATGGGCTGAAAGACGCAAGAGGCGTAAAGCATTTTGGGCAAGACACGGCTATCAATAAAATACGCCGCCAATTTAAGAGCAGCATTCAGGGTATGGGGTGTCGGTATGCTGCAATGCGGGTAAGAGGATATGATAGAGGCCATATATTTTATATCAATGTCGAAAGTCCTATGAGGCATAGATACAGAGTGAACCAGAGATAAAATATATTTTTCACTTGCTTTTGAATTGTAATTTTGAGTAATATGGTTTTTGCTCTTTAAAGGTAAATTACAACTAAATACAATAATCGAAATCACTGAGATTTCATACGTTTCTGAGCAAAATCGCAAATTCGTAGCCTTGCGGCTGTGAAAAGTATCAGGAAGTGTATGAGAGGCTCGGTGCTCTTGTTTATACATACTCCGTATGTGTGGAAAGAGCACCGTTTGCTTTTCACGTTCCTGATGGGCTTTTGCGAGCCTTGCTCAGACGTGAATAATGCGGCGGTGCTTTTTTCATTTGAGCATTTCTGCATTTTCCCGCCAAAAACGTTGAATTAATAAAAGTGAAGCAGAGATGTTCTAAGTATTGTTTATAGGAGATAAGAGAATGAAAATTTTAGGAGAGTTGCGTTCAGATGTATTTATTGGATTGTGTGCTGTATTTTGTACGATATGGCTATGCTTTTTATATTGCCACACTAAAGGCTGCCTATCGAAAATTAAATCACTACCATCAATCTTAGCTCAATGGAAAACACAAAACGGTGTACACCTTAAAATCCTATATATTCTTTCAGGACTGATATGCTTAGGCTGGATAATCTTTGGCCTTGTTATGGAAGTAAAACAATCGACCGGCAATCTTACTACGTTTTTAAAATTACTAATGTTATCTTTGGCCTGCTTAGTCTGCCTATGGATAATATATTTTGCGGTTTATGGTTTTGTAAAAATCTGCACACTTAAGCCAATTATTTGCGTTTGGATTGGAATTGGAATTATTGTTTTGACGGGAATTTTCCCGCCTTTTTACTATCAGCGTCCAGTTTTGATAGAAACTGCAGAACAGACTAAAGAATTAACCGCCATTGACATACCCGCAATTGAACAGCAATACTATTTTCATCTTTTTGGCTATCACTGTATATTTTTGCCTTATGACAAAAAGGAAGCATTTATTTTAAAACCTCAAATATATACATCTCTTCTAATCATACAATGGATTATCGCATCTGTCGTAACAAGCGGATTATTTTTAACATTTCAGAAAAATGAATAAGCCAGTGAAAAATAATGGCTGATTATAGACAATGAAGGATTATGACAATGAATACAAAATTGATTTTTAATTTAGCGAGGGTAATAGCGGCAGGAGCTATATTATTTGCAGGTATGATGGTGTTCAAGTACAGCCAGGAAGACGACGAAGCCATTACGCGGCATTTAAAAATTATAATCAGTGCCATATATACTGTTGGTGGTGGCCTTTTGGCATTTTTACCTTATGGAAGAATAAAATAATAATACGTTTTGTAACCCCCCCTTAAAATCAAAATTAGTATCATTATATTTAAAGATTTAACGTTATCCAATCAGCAGCAGCCTGAAATATAGTTTCTAATTTAAACTTTTCGCAATTTTCAACATCATCGCCAAGCGGTGCAAGGCATTGCTGCATAAACCAATTGCGCATCGTCCCAGTTTATTATTGAAGCTAAATCTCCATATTCTTTTGGTACACCTTCAAGTGCATACGCGCCATTGTTTGTTCCTGCTTTGAATGTTCCTTTTGGAACGAGAAAGCTAATTTGTCCCCAATTACCATCACAAACGAAGTCCCAGTTCAATGGCATAAATTCAATGCCGTTTGAAGTGATTATCATTTTAACCCTTTCAACTAAACTATTTTTTCGAGTTCCTTTAATGCTGCATTGACTTCCTGTCCTTTGGCCGATATTATTTTCAGCAGTTCCGCTGGCGGCGGTGGTGGCGGCGGCGGAGCGATATTTGGATTGACCGCTTTAAGGTCATATACAGCATTTTCAATCTCTTCGGCTTTGGCCGCCAATTCTCTTGCCTCTTTTGTCAAATTTTTAAACTGCTGTTCGGCTTCCTCAATATCTGTTCGCGGAGCAAATTTGTCTTTCTTCAACGCCTGAATTTTTTCTTTCCATTGTGCTGCCTGCTGCTGCAATTCATGTGCTTTTTTCTTCAGCGGTTCGGCCTTTTCCTTCGCTTCTTTACTCAACTTTACAATATCAATAGTCCAGCTATATTTTGAATCTTCCCGCTTCGGTAGTAACTTGAAAAATTCTTCAAAGTGTTCTGTTGCAAGCGGAATCTTCTTGCGAATTTTCAAATGCGAAAGGTCATAATACCAAATTTTCTTTGTCTTTTTGCCCTTTGTGAAAAATAGCAAATCAGTTTTGACACCCGCACCGGCAGCCGTAAACACTCCGCCCGGAAGACTGACTATACACCACAAATCACATTCATTAAGCAGTTTTCGTTTTGTCTGAACAAACGCCGTTTCGTTCGTCCTGAAAAGCAAACCTTCATCAAGCACCATTCCGCATCGCCCGCCATCAGCCAAACTGTTTATGATATGCTGCAAGAAAAGTACCTGCGTCGAGCCGGTCTTATAATCGAACCTTGTTTGCGCGTCCGCGCCTTCCTTGCCTCCAAATGGCGGATTGGTTAATATTACATCAAACGCATTCGGCACATTTTGAAATAATCCGCTATACGTTTCAGCGTTCGTCAGCGTATTACCATGCCAGATATTAGGTTGGTCGATTCCGTGCAAAATAAGATTAGCAAGCGCAATCGGATATATAAGATTTTCCTTTTCCCTGCCGAAAAACGTCTTATGCTTTAATGTATCCAAATCAACAGCGGATTTAATTTTTTCATTACTTCTTCCCACTATATATTCATAGCTCTGCGCAAGAAAGCCGCCCGTTCCGCATCCGGGGTCATAAATAGTATCGCCTACTTTGGGGTCAATAACTTTAACCATTGCACGGATAACTTCACGCGGCGTAAAGAATTGCCCGCCATCATTTCCCTTTTCACCCATTTTCAAAAGCAGACCTTCGTAAACCTGCGAAAGCGGGAAGACGTGCGTTTTATCGACGCCCTCGGCGGTTATTTCATTAACCTTGTCCAGCACATCACAAAAATTGCGTTCTGTATCAACCCTAACTTTTTCTACCCCCGAAAGTATTTCGCTGATAACTTTTTGCCTCGGCGTTGCATTTGGTTTGTTTTCAAGACCTTTCAGATACGGCAAAAGCTCTGCATTTACAAAGCGAAAAAAATCGCCAAGTTTGCCTTCCTGTAATTCCTTTCGCTTCGCACCGTCAGGCGAAGCCCAGTCCCGCCAGCGATACGGAGCTTCAAAAGAAGGCTTGAATCTTGACTTTACCGCTTTTGCTTCCTGTTCTTCTATAAATTCTTTTTCGTCAAGAATGCGTAAAAATAAAATCCATGTTAATTCAGGCACATACTGCATCGCGCCAGCGCAATTGCTACGGCGCATAATATCGCATATCGATTTTATTGCTGAATTTACAGACTGCTGACCGTTAAGTTTTTTACCATTACCATTTGTTGTTTTAGTTTTTTTTGCCATATAATTTTAATTAATATTACCTACAAAGAAGTTATTTTAATTGCCACAAATTTGATTTTGTAAACAATTTCTCATTTTTTCTATATATAAAATCAATTTAGTTCGTGAATCTATATGATGAGTTATTAAACGCTCGATGTGTCCATCAGGGAATATCTTTCCCTTTTCCTGTGCTTGCCCTATTTTAATTAATGAATCTTCGCCATTTTGGTAATTTATGAATTCGTTTATTACTTCACGAAGTTCGTTATAATGACTCGGTTCAATAAGTATTGCTTTTTGAATCAGCATATCACGAGCCGCTATAAGTTTTTCTTGAAAATCCCATAAATTAGTACTGTTTCCATCATCCCAAAGTTTATCCATCGCACTTTTAAGCTGACATAAGTTCAACCATAATTCATTATAAAGCTCAAATTGTTTTTCAGAGTAAAAACTATGTTTAAGTTTTGCTTTCTCAACTTCAATTTCTACCTTTCCGTTCAATTTTGTTAATTCGGTATCGGTCTCTTTGCGAAGTGTATCTTTATATTTTTCTAATTCCCTGCCATACTCGTGTTTAACCGATTCTGTTATGCGTACAATAAACCATTTTTTTACAGTAAAACCAAGTATTGTTAACAGAGAAACACTACTAATAGTTGTTAATCCGAACAGTTTTAACCATTCCATCCATCTCATTTTAATCCCCCTCAAATGCTTTTTGTAGTAACGATGCAGGCAATTTATTTATTGCCTCTAATTCTTCTTCGCACTGTTTTAAAACCTTATCCGCTGCATCTAATTGCTTTGATAATTTTTCGACTATTTGTTTTTGCTCGGCTAATGGGGGCAGAGCCAGCTTAATTTGCTTTACGATTGTTATGCTCAATCCACTACGGTGATTGTCTCCGGTAATATTGCGAATTTGTTGATATATAGATGTTAGAACATAGTATAAATATTCTGATACCAGTTTTTCTTTATCAATAGGATACATTGCCAAAAGTGATTGATTGCAAGCGGCTTCGGTTCTTAACAAAGCAACAGTACCGCGTGTTTTCCCTTGACCATTTAGTGCTATAAGAACGGAATTAACAGGTAAGTATTTTGCGTTTGAATTATTCAGTCCTTTTTCAGTGATTCTATTGGGACAATCAAATATTTCTTTTTGATGAATATCTCCCGACACAAGCCATTTGATATTACCATTATCATAATATTCACGAATTGATGAATTTGGTGTTCCACCAGTCATCATCTCGCACACATCACCAAGTGTTACATATTTCCAGCCAGTCGGCAAAATTTCCATTTGCCGAAAAACATTATTAAGCAAAGACTCTCTTAATTTTTTTACGGCTTGTAACTTTTCTTCCGCTGATTTTTTTGCCTTTTCAACAAGTTCAAGCTGTTTATGTAATATCTCAACTATCCGCTTTTGCTCTGGTAATGGTGGGAGAGGGATTATTAGATTTTCAAGAAAATCTTTCGGCACTCTTTGCTGACCAACCGCACCAGTAAAAGACTCTGTCGCTTTGGATAAAACCTTTTCCTGCCGTATAAAAGAATGTACCCACATAGCCAAAACATTATTCAAGGGTCTAATGACGTGAAATTCTGTCGTTCCAAAACCGATGCCATTAATTAGGTTTTCGGCTATTGCGTGCTTGCCATTTTGCATACAGGGTGTGATTTTGGCAAATAACACATCGCCTTCCATAAAAAAAGTGTAACCTTTTTTTACTTTTTTAAAAGGAACAGTCAAAGGATTTTCTATTGCGCCTTTAGCCGCACACACTGCGGGCATAGGAACAAACGTGGTTAAATTATCATCTCCGTAGTTTAGGTTTTTAGGTCTTTGCGGGTTTATGATTGCAATTTCTTTCAACCTTACATTCTTCCAAGTATAAGGAATTTTAACGTCGTTAGTTTGAAGCTTTATCATCCTGCTGTCTTTTATCTTTCATTATTTTCTTTTTATTTTCGTAGCTCTCTTTCATAGCTTTATCCTCATTCGTTGGCGGAATTCCATATAAAAGAACAAAACCTAATTTCGTTTTTACTTTAAGATTGTCTAAAGTACTTTCCCAATCGGATTCTGTATAAAAGCGTTCAGTTTCATAGACTACGAATATAATGTTCTCGTATTCGGTACATTGATAGCCACTAATATCAGTAAGAATTCCGTCTAATATTACTTTAGCTTTTTCTCTGGTATCCAAATATTTATATTCAATAAGGGTCTTTAGTGTTAGACTATAGGTATCCGGTTCAAAATTTTTAATTGGGGTACTTATACTACACCAACGATGAATATCAGGAAAATATACTTGTAATACCGGCTCAATCCTGTTGTGAATGTCATTCTCTTTGCAAGGCAACCAGGCAAAGATTTCACGATTCGTAACGTACGTTTGACATCTTTTGATAACTGCTTTTAATTCTATAATATTCCTGTTATTTTCATTTTCATTATTAGGTATATAAAGTGTTTTAAGTATTTTTATATATTGGTAAATTTTATCTCCCCATACTAAATACGGTTCTTCAGGCCCCATTTTGGTATCTAACGGGTTTTTTTTGTATTCTTCATAATCATTTAGAACTTGTTTAAGTAAAAAATTATGGTTATTACTTTCAAGTAACGATATAAGACTTGCCCAAGTAAGTTGAAAATACCTTTCAGCCATAACCTTATCGGTTTCATCGGGGGTATCATAATATTGATAGCTCCATCTATCTCCATAATTGATTGCATTTGTCAAATAACCGTCTATTTCCTTTAATAAATCTTTATTTATGTCTCGCATTCCAGAACTCATACTGCGAAAATCCTCTCTTTGGTTTGATGCAGAACTTGAGCCGGTTCGCCAATAATCTTTAATGCTTCAAGACCACCGGCAAGGCGCACTTCTGGAATACGGAATATATTTGGATTTTCAAGTCCTTCCGTTCCGGCTATCGCAAACTGATTTGTCATCGCTTTTAGCGTATTGCACGTATTGGCTGGTAAGGCTGAAAGCCATTTATTATTTTTATATACAAAGGCAGAAGCTCTATCGGTTCGCGTTCTGGGAACAAGGCCATAGCCTAAATACGCAAGGACATCATAGAGGTCATAGCTTATCATATCTTCAAGCCTTTGGACAACCGTTGGCGAATAACCGCTTTTTACAAGGTCGTCTATCAAAGCGCGTCTGTCTTCGGGTTCTATCCAGCAGTAGATAAATTTATCTAATGACGGTAATTCTTTTACAAGTCTTTGCGATAATTTTTCCTTATACTCTTCAACGGTTACAGGCATCGCCTTGCCGTCAACTTCCGTTATGACATATCGCCCTTGGTCGGAAACGTGGACATCGAAACCATCAACTATAATTGACGGCGGCTGTTCTGTTCCGCCGCCACCGCCTCCGCTTTCGGTTGTTTGTCTGCGGGTTACGAAATTTTCGCCGAAAAGTTTTGAAGCATCGGTATAGTCATAAACCGTAAACATCAATTTGCCGGTAGGTTCGTGGATTCTTGTGCCTCTTCCAACCATTTGGTAAAACGAAATTGGCGAACGAACGTATTTGAAAAATACAATATTTCGGACACAAGGCACATCTACACCGGTTGTAAGTAAATCGACCGTAGTAGCTACAAAATGGCTTTGGTTTGACGCTTTAAATTCCGGTAAAAAATCATTGCCATTACTTTCAGCGGTACACTTGAAAGCATAATGGTCTTTTCGTTCTTTGTCGTTATCTCTGCACCATCGGGCATAGAGATTATTCATTTCTGCGGCAACATCGTCAGCGTGCCGGTCTCTTGCGCAGTATATGATTGTTTTCTGTTCGGGATTGCCGTTGGTAATCAGATATTTAAACAAATCGGCGCACATCGCAATAACCCTATCGGGTAACAATATGCGGTCTTCATATTCGGTTTTCTCATATCGGTCTTTGAGTTCTTCAGCGGTTACAGGTTTGCCGGTTATTGCATCGCGCGGATTACGTTTAAGCAGTTCTTCAATGGTTATGCCGGTTTCATCGAGATTAACCCTGCCTTTTTGTAAATCACAAGCTGCTAAATAGCCGTCCTCAATACCCTGCATAAGGTCATATTCATAAACCGGCTCGCCAAAATGATTGACATTATCCGCCGTAATTTTTCTGTCTTGTTCGGCCTCTTGTGTGTTTGCAGTAAGCCGAAGTTGTCTTGGTGTTGCGGTTAATCCAATTTGAATAGCCTTATCGTTTCTGGTGAGAACGGAAGACCATTTACCCCATGCGCTGCGGTGGCATTCATCTATCACAATATGGCTGAAATAATTTTCGGGATAATGTGTAACTAAAAAATTCGCGTCTGCATCGTCATTGTCAACATTAAGGGTTTGATAGGTTGCTACGTGGATACGCGCATTTCGGGCGTGATTCTTGCCGTCTGAATCGAGATATACAGGGGCGGCATCAGAGCCGAAAATATTTTGAAATGCGCCAAGTCCCTGTTCCCGAAGTTCTGTCCTATCGCAAACGAATAATGCACGTTTCAATTGTCCAGCATCGGCAATTCTTTTTAAAAGATTAACTGCGATAAATGTTTTACCTGAACCAGTAGCTAAAGAAAGCAATGCCCTCGTTCCGCCTTGTGCAATTTTTTCCAATACGGCGCGAATAGCAGCATCCTGATAATAACGCCGTGTCGCTTCGCCGCCGGTATATTTTACCAATAACGGCTTGGCAAGTTCAGAATCCAGCCTGATTCCTTTTGCATCTTCGTAGAATTGCCTTAATCGCTGCGGTGTCGGAAATTCTGATAATTGTTTGGGCTGTGAAGTAATTCCGGTTTTATTATTAAACTCGACAAATAAATGACCATTTGAAGAAAATACAAACGGGATATTCAATCTTTTACAGGTTGCGTATGCTTTGGCTTGTTCGAGACCATGAGCGGGAGGAAGATTTTCCTTTTTCGCTTCAATCAGGGCCACTGCAACCGGCTGCGTATCTGGATTGACTTTGACGCGCAAAAGATAGTCGACACGACCTCTACCCTTGCGTCTTGGCTTCAAATTTCCATCGAATTGTATGGGCGGAGCGGATTCCTCACGTCTGATTAAATCTTCCGTCCAGCCTTTTGCGTGTATAGCAGGGTCGATAAGCTTAGCGCGTGTATCAGCTTCGTTGTAATAATCCCTATTTATTGGCATTCCTGCGAAAAACCTCCGAGACTCTCATCTATGAGAGAAACAAAGATTTTACTATGTAAGACATTGATTGTCAACAATTTACGACATTTTGCCTTGATTTAGAATGCAAATTTCCGTAATTGCCTGTAAATTCAGAACATAAGACGTACATAACACTATCATAAATACTCTACAAAGTTTTTATAGGCGTTTTTTTCTCAGCATTACCGCACCAAAGCCAAACAATAAAAGTGTTGCCGGTTCGGGGATAAGGATGGTTGCGGTTGGGTCATTATACATTATGTTTACTGACCATGTCGTTCCATTTAGCCACTGACCGCTTAGTATGCCCGTTCCCAAAATACGATTGCCATTGAGGGTAAGCCCGCTCCCGCAATTGAAATTTTTGCCGTGAAAAGTAGTGGTGCTGAAGTCGTAAAAGTTAGAGAGGAGGCCATTGAAAGTTCCGCCAAAGAAATTCATATTGCTGTAATCATTAAGATAGAGGTTGCCGCTAATGTTCCCTCCAGAAATATTAGTGGTGCTGTAACCAAAGGTGTCGATTCTGGCGACTGTACCGCTGGATAAATTGATGGTGCTGCTGTCGTCGGCAGCGAGAATACTCACTGACCCACTGGAGATATTCACAGTACTGTAGTTATAGGAGTTTATGCGGACTGCGATTCCGCCTGACATATTTGCAGTACTGTAATTATAACATCGGAGGTAAGAAATATGACCATTGGGAACAATGAAGACTCGGCTTGTATTATAAAGATACCCATTGATTGTTTGCCAATTAAATGTAAGCTGTTCATTTCCCCGAAGAGTAAAATCAGCTTTTGTGCTATCCGTTACAATCAAAAATACTAACAGTAAACAATTTGTCATTTTTCCTGTTTTCATTTTCTTCCTTCTCCGTTAATTTAGTAATTTGCACATTATAGACGTTTTTTGCCGTCAAGCGAGGGCTTTTTACAAAGCATTCTTGCCAGTATTTAAGCTATCTAATATTTTCACTATTCGATTGAATCAGGCAGAAGGTCGCATAGGTTAGCGAGTCGGATTATTTTTTTGCAAATTTCACACTTATAGAAATAAAAAGTGTTGGTTTTTTCTGGTTTCATTTTTTGTTTACACGCAGGACAGCAAGGAGGGTTTAGCGATTTAAACTCCTCCCATTTTAAAAGGTCAACAAAAAGTTTATTGAAATTCTTACATCTACGGTTTTTACATACTTTTGACACCCACCAGCGGAATTCGGGTGAGGGGTTTTCGTCTCTAAACACTATAGCAGGAGCACCCTTGCAGTCCATTCTGACTCCCACTTTAGGATTGTGGTATAGCTTTACCTCGTGGTTACATTTTTTGCATAGAATAACGTTCGCATCTAAAAAATCTTTATCACACATTTTTGTCTCCTTGCGAATTGGCTTTACGGCGTGCAATAAAAAAAAGGACACCGCAAAACGTGCTCGTCTCAGGCTCGCCAGAGCCAACGAAAGACACGCAAGCGATGTCCCATATAGGGACACCGACCTTGATGCGTTCTTTCGTTTTTGAACTGGCGATTCGAGACGAAACGCTAAAAAAATCAGTATTTTACGTTATTAAATTGTTGCGATTTAAAATACACCATTTATGGTTTTTACGCAAGTTTATTTGCATTGACATTGCATTAAAAATAAGCAAAAATATATTATATTTTTAAAGTAAATTATTTGTCGGGGACGACCGATTTGCAAACGGTCAAGCGGCCTGAACTACGGTAAGGTCTTTCACTTATCCAACCTGCCGTTGTTCAGACCGACCCGAAAAAGGATAAGTGAAAATGGAAGAAAACACGAAATATCGTACAGTTTACGACATTTATGAGTGTGCCGCAAAAATCATTAAACATTTCGGCACTGACAATCAAGCTGACGATATAAAATTTTTATTGGTAATATTGGATGTTAAAGAAAAATTAGAAGACCTATTAAAAAAGATTGTTCCGCAAAAAACAGTATCACAATTGCTTAACATATATTGTAAGTCTCTTGTAAAGAAGAAAATATTCAGCAATGATACTGACATTGCGGTACTGCACGTTAAAAACTGGAATAAGGCTCGCAGGATGGCACTTTCTATTTTTAAATACGCTGCCGACAATAATATAAATTTACCGTCTGTCTCCGTTGGTAGCGGCTCACCTTATGATTTTGAAAAATTACAAAATTGGGCTGTGGAATCCATTGTTAAAATATCGCAAATCGTAAAAATATGTATTTACAACATTAAACAAATCGAACCTGCTGAAGCACTAAAAACAGTTGAAGCGGATTTGTTAAAACACGCAAACGGCGCATCTTCACAGGAAAATTTGACCGATACAGAGCAAGGCAGCAACAGCAATCAGCGAAAAATAAAAGAACCTTCAAGAGAAGCTAATGAGGCTTATAACCTTTATTATACGCTGAGCAGAACTCAGAATGACATAGCTGATATAATGTCCAAACAATATAACCGCAAATTCACACAATCGCAGATTTCCCGCTATATAAGACAGGTTAAAGAATGGCGAAAAGAAAACAATCTGCTGTTTGAAACGGTTACTGTAAAACCGCAAATAATACCAACCGACCCTGCTATCATAGAATCAGGGAAACGGACCGACGGTAAAATCACAGGCGACCCCCGAAATAAAGCCAAATCTGAACAAGATGACAACGAATAACTAACGGCTCAAACCTGATTTTTTATCATTTTTATAATTTTTATGCACGCTGATTCTGTATTATAAGCCAGTTATACGCAATTATGCAACATTATGCACTTTTTGAATTGCATAATTCATAAGTAATGAATGGGGGGCGGGATTGATATTAGGATAGTATGATATGGGCAATTTATTAACAGCGGAAGATATGGCTATCTGGTTAAAAGTGAAACCAGAAACAATCCTTAAATGGGCAAGGACAGGCAGAATCCCTTTTTTAAGATTCTCTGGGAAAGTGGTGCGTTTTGATGTCGTAGCTGTTCAACAGGCACTTGCCGACCTTGCAGCCAAAGGGGGAGACAATGAATAAAGATATCAGCACAATTCAGCCGGAACTTTTGACCATCTCCGATGTTTGTAAAATGCTGAATATATCGAGGGCGGAGTTTTACAAACTGAATGCCAGCGGAAAATTTGCACCGCTGAAAGTCGATCTGTGTCGAAAGATTTTGTACAACAGAACAGAAATTGAAAACTGGATACGTTCTGGCTGTGTTCACCGCAAACAATGGCAAATATTGAAAGGAAAATACAAATGAAAGTTACCTCAAAAAAATTGGCCACCGCTCCACTTGCGTCAGAGCCGACGGCCAATATCAAACGATTACAGGAAAAATCTTATTTCAAAATTTGTTTACTGTCAACTAAAACCGAACAGCTTTTAGGCAATTTATTATTTGTTCTCCAATGGCCGTATATTAGCGAGACGGATAACGATACACAAAGGATAATGCTGAAAGAACGAATTCTTGCGGTAAAACAGGCAAACATCGGAGATATCAAGATAGCCGCATCAGAAAAAATTATAGAGCGGTTCTTAGCCGGAGATAAAGTGCTTAAGCCAAGGCACACAAGAGATATAGGGCGGTTTATTTCGCTCGTAAAGGTTTTTGCATTGTTGAATCTGTGGTTTCGGGAGAAGTCTGGTTCAGCTATAGTAGCTAATGATAACGATATTGAAGAAGCATTCAAAGTATGGGATATAATCGCTGATAGTCAGGAGTTAAATTTACCTCCGTATATTTATCAGTTATACAAAGAAGTGATTTTGCCTGCTTATGCAGAGATGAATGACGGCAGAAACGCAACCATTCAGGACGTAACCGGAAAACTCGGATTAAGCAGGCAGGCAATAATTCAAAAGCATTATCAGGTCTATGGACGGTATATGCCTGACTGGCAGTTGAGACAGCAGATTATTCCGATGCTGGAGACATCTGGTTTGATCACACAAGAGCCAGACCCAAATGATAAACGTAAAATACTAACCTACCCCACCACGTTACTCACTATATCACAACAGCACCCAAATACTAATTTTCAAAACAATAGTGAGTTAGGTGGTATGGTAAAATAATGTGAAAAGTAACTACTTTTCAGTTGCAATGCAGCGGTTAGTTGTTTATAATTTGTAATATGGCAAAAGATATTGAACAAAAATTACGTGAAGCAATAATGAAATCGGAATTGAGCAGATACCGGATTAGCAAGCTGTCAGGTGTAGGTGAAGCTCAGTTATCATTGTTTGTCAATGGCAAGCGAACCTTAACGCTTCCAGTGGCGGCAAAATTAGCAAATGTACTGGGATTAGAGCTTATCCCAAAAAAAGACAAGAAGGAAAATAAAATATGAAAACAAAAAAGATTGAATATTTTGTACAAAAGTTATCGGTGATTCAGGAAAAACCATATAATGAACAAAAAGAAGAACTTGCCGCTTTGCAACAAGAAGTAAAACTGGCAATACCCTCAGATAAATCTGAGTTATACTTTAAAATTCAATCAATACAAAACTTCCTGAATATGAATACAATGTTGAATGCCTGCATTTCAGCTAAGTGGTCTTGTTTTTGGGCTACAATAGCGGCCATAGCAGCTTTTGTCAGCGTTATTTTAATGTTGTTTGCTGTATAAAAGAAATGAAGGGTAAAAAATGAACATTTACAAGCAAAATTACAAAGCTAAGGACGGCAAAACAGCGAAAACCTCAAAGTTTTATATTGAGTTTTTAGACCATAACAAGTTAAGGCACAAATTACCTGCATTTGCGGATAAGCGGATATCAGAAGCCTTTGGCCGGAACATCGAAAGCCTTGTAAACTGCCGTATATCAGGGCTTGAACACGATGTAAAATTAAATCAATGGCTTGAAACTCTGCCGTCAAATATCCTGAAAAAGTTTACATCTTGGGGATTGATAGACGGACAAAGAGCAGAGATAACAAAGCCGCTGTCAGAGCATATAAAAGACTATTCAGAGATTTTAAAAGTTAAAGGCTTTTCTGCTGATTATGTAAGACGTATGAAAAACAGGCTTGAAAAGATTGTAAATGATTGTCGATTTTTCTATTTCCGTGATATTACAATATCGACGGTTGAACTTTATAAAGGCAAGTTGAAAAACGAAAAAAATACTGATACCACTATCGGCCATTACATTGATTGCCTGAAAACCTTTTTGAACTGGGCTGAAACAGACGGCAGAATATTACATAATCCGATTGCAAAGATAGAAAAACCCAGCAGAGATTCAAAACCGAAAGGAATTTTAAC
Source organism: Planctomycetes bacterium GWF2_41_51 (assembly GCA_001825665.1). Taxonomy (GTDB): domain Bacteria; phylum Planctomycetota; class Phycisphaerae; order Sedimentisphaerales; family UBA12454; genus UBA12454. Next base: position 34,314 of record MHXZ01000031.1, read on the forward strand.
CCCTGAACAGTTTGTTAGCTTAATTAAGAACACTTTAGAGAAAAATACCATTATTAACAAAACCACTGGACAGGAAAGAGCAGTTTTATATACACTGGCAGGAACAACAGGCATAAGACGAAATGAACTGCTTAACTTGACTTGGGACGATGTAAATCTCTCAGATGATAATGCGTTTGTTCGTGTCAGGGCTTGCATAGCCAAAAACGGAAAAGAAGCTATGCAACCTATACCAAAAATTACGATTAATCTTTTGATGGCATTGAAACGCAACAGAAAGCCGCAGGACGCGGACAGGGTATTTGACGCCTTCGGTATGTCAATTAACACCGCCAGACTTATCAGAAACGATTTAAAAGCCGCTGAAATAGACCTGATAGGCAAAGACGGGAATAAGATTTGTTTTCATAGCTTACGAAATTCCTATATTTCTTGGCTTGCCAACAGCCAGACCCCTGCCAAAGTCATACAAAAACTTGCCAGACATTCAGACCCCCGCTTAACGTTCAATACTTATGCAAGGGTATTGCCGGAAGCGGAGCAAAAAGCTATTAGTTTTCTGCCCGATTTTGGCAATGTTTTAATAGGAAAAAGTTTGTGTGCCAGTTTGTGTAATGACGGTAAAAAAGTGGGTACTTCCGTGAACAACCAAAGACACGAAAAATGCTATAATAGCTTAAAAATGCCATTTGAAGCGGTTATATCAATACCCTCAAGGGGAGTCGAACCCCTGCTGCCGGCTTGAGAAGCCGGTGTCCTAACCACTAGACGATGAGGGCCAATGATGTTCTGCCATTTTTGTACTTGCTTTAATGACTGGCAAACCAAGCGACCAACGGAAGCGAAAATAGCTATCTAACGCTTCCAGAATTTCTTTGCCTAAAGGCAAAAATGGCGACGGGTGGATTCGAACCGCCGACCCTGGGCTTATGAATCCCATGCTCTAACCAACTGAGCTACGTCGCCTTAATCTCTGTAAATAAAGGAGTTATGCCAATCTAAGCCTTTTGCACAATTAAGTAACATACAACCTTGACTACAACCATATTAACGTTATAATATAAACGTAACAAATTTATTTTAAACAACTGATTGTAATTAAAGGTTCTAATCATGCTACAAAACATTATAAAAAAACGAAAAACCCGTTCTGATAAATTTCCACTAACTTTACATCCAACAGGCCAATTTTGCAAGAAAATTAAGGGTAAGCTTTATTACTTTGGAAAAGACAAAAAAATTGCTCTACAAAGATATTTAGAACAGGCGGCTTTTCTTCATACAGGCAAGACTATACTAATTGAAAAAGAGGATTCTTTGGCGTTAAAAACTCTTTGCAATTTATATCTTGAATACCAAGAGAAAAAAGTCCAAGCTAATAATCTCAGTGCAGGTCATTTTCAGGATCAGGTTAAAAGCCTCCGTAAGTTTACAACTTTTTTAGGGCAATATTGTGAAATTGAACAGATAGGAACATTAGATTTGCAAAATTATAAACAAAAGCTCTTGAAATGTTTTTCTGCACAAAGAGTTAATTTGAATATAGGAATTATGAAGGCAATGTTTCATTGGGCCAAGAAAAATGATGTCTTAAAAAACATACCAAATATTGATGCAATAAATAAGGTTAAGATTATAAAAAAAGAAAGAAACGTTTTTATTCCTGAGCATATTCTTAAGTTGCTGCAATTTTCAGATAATCAAATGAGGGCTATGATTTTATTAGGGTTAAATTGTGGTTTTGGATGTACAGATTGTGCTGAGTTAAAATGGAATGATTTAGATATTGATAATAGTCGCGTTAATCTGCCACGCAGCAAAACTGGTATTGGCAGGAATCTTTTGTTGTGGCAGGATACTGTGGATACAATTGCGAAATTACCTAAACGTGGTGAGTTAGTTTTTTATACGCGTAATGGAAATCCATGGGTCCGTACAATTAAAAACATAAAAGCAGATGGAACTGTGAAATACGTAAACGATAATGCAATTAGTAAAAGCTTTTCCAAACTTCTTAAAAAAACAGGCATAAAGGCCGAAAAAGGTGTTGGATTTTATACTTTACGCAGAACCTCGGCAACTATGGCAGCACGCAGTGGCGATCCTTTTGCAGTTCAGAAACTTCTTGGCCATGCCGATTTGAAGATGGCAACAACTTATGTGCAGGATGTTTCAGAGCAGACGGACCAAGTTGTAAATAATATGCGTAAACTTATAATCCCAGATGCTTCTTAACTCTTTGCGATAAGGGTCAACTCTGATTGAATCCAATTTAATCATGAGCCGATTAATAACTTTTCAAAGAATATCGCAAGATTTGGTTGGCCGGAATATCACGAAATAATCAATTTTTTCAAGCTATTTAGATATTTAAATCCGAGTCATAGGTCCGAGTCCTGTATCGCCCATTGGGTAGCACTTCGCAAATCCTCGCATATCGTCGCATACTCTCGTGATAAGCGACAATTATTCTTACCAACCGGCGACAATTAAAAGTTCCGGATATTAGTCGGATACAATAAACTATCCGAATTTCCTTA
>MHXZ01000032.1 GCA_001825665.1 Planctomycetes bacterium GWF2_41_51
AAAAAGAACAAACTCAAAATGCCGAGATAGTCCTTATGGCGCTGACCTTCAATATCATGATCATCCTATTTATAAAAGAGCTTTTCTACAGAGCTCAATGTTGGAAGTTCTTTTTTTAGACTTCAATCCATTTCTGGGCTTTACTGCTCTCAAGCACTGCTTCAACAATACAATCCGCTATATGCCCGTCTTCAAAAGTCGCAAAATCAATTTCTTTCGGCTCACCTGCAATATATCTATATACGTTTCGGCAAAAATTCTTAACTGCGCTTGGATAGCCTTCGTTATGACCTGCAGGATAATGCGCGAAGTCTCTAATGCTTTTGTCCATCAGCACAGCGTCCTTCATTTGCAACTGGTTTGGCCGATTTCTATGACCTATCATCAATTCATTCGGCCTTTCATGATCCCACCAGATACTTTTTTCTGTACCGTTAAGCTCAAAAACTATATGATTCTTCCTGCCTGCTGAAACATGCGTTATGCAAGTCATACCTTTTGAACCATCATCAAATTGCAGCAGAACATGACCATAATCTTCGGTATTAATTTTTACTTTCTCATAATCTTCCGGCTTTAGTTCTTTACCGGAGAACGTTTCAATCTGCATTTTTGGCTTTTTGCGATATTCGTGAAGTGTAAGCAAATCTGCAAAAACTTTTACAATTTTCTTTCCGGTTACAAATTGAATCAAATCAAACCAGTGCGAGCCGATATCTCCTATCACCCTGCTGTCACCTGCTATTTGGGGATCTAAACGCCAGCTCCAGTCTGTATCATAAAGCAGCCAATCCTGCATATAACAGCCCTGAACAGCAAACACCCTGCCAAGCTCTCCTTTTTTAACCATCATTCGTGCCTGCTGAACAAGCGGATAATATCGATAATTGAAATTTACAGCATTAACCAGCCCTTTTTCCTTCGCAAGTTGTACGAGTTCTGCCGATTCGTTGCTGTTCATACCTAAAGGCTTTTCACTAATACAATGCTTGCTGGCATTCAAAATATCCTTATTAACCTGCAAATGCATAAAGTTCGGCGTGCAATTATGAATCACATCTATGCTTTTATCATTAAGCATGTCTCTGTAATCGCCGTATGCTTTGTTAATGCTTAACTGCGTTGCCTTTTTCTCCGCCAATTCCTGATTCACTTCTGCAACTGCTGAGACTTCAACATTGCCCAGTCTCCGTAATGCTTCAACGTGCGCCGGTCCTATATAACCTATTCCGATTATCCCTGCTTTCAACATTTTCATCCAGACCTCAATCTTTTAAAGCTTCTTTTATTACTGCAACCGCACTCTTTTCCTGTTCTGGTGTCAATATCGATGGAATCGGCAGTAGTATCGAACGTAAAAATAAATCGTCGCTTTTTGGGCATGCGCCTTTTTCATAATTGTAATTGCTCTTTGAATTTTCAGATAAACACCAAGGATTTCCTGCTTCTGATAAAGGAACTTTATTTACTAAAGACGGTATATTGTAGTAAATATGAAGACCGTAATCCGCTATTCTGAAAACATTGTGAAGTCCCCACGCTTTCATCTTTTCAACAGCAGAAAGAGCTTTCTTTTCGTTTTCAAGTATCATTATGATAAACGGCCCGCTGTCCCCTTGCGGATCATGAATTTTCCTGAACGCAAGTCCCTTAATTCCTGAAAGCATCTTTTTAATACGTTTTTTGGAAGCAAGCATACTTTTTACAATTTTAGGTAATTTCTTTATTTGTACCGATGCGACCGCTCCGCAAAGTTCGGTCATTCTTCGTCCCTGCCCCCACGCTATTGCGTAAGGTTCAGGTTTCGCCAGTCTGCCATTAATTCGAATCAAGCCCATATCATGCCCGGAAAAAACTTTATAATAAAGTTTTTCATTATTGGTGATAATAAGACCGCCCTCTCCGCTGGTCATATTTTTATTAAGCTGAAGACTGAAAATCCCGATATCGCCGAATGTCCCGACTTTTTTACCTTTAATACTCCCGCCATTGCATTGTGCACAGTCTTCGAGCACTGCTATTTTGTGTCTTTTTGCTATTTTCATAATAGCGGCCATATCACATGGATTACCTGCCATATGAATCGGCACAATCAATTTAGTACGAGCTGTTATTTTCCTTTCCAGATCATCAGGACACATATTGAAGCTTTCATCAAATTCGCATAATACAGGTATTGCATTATTTTGAATGATTGCTCCAACAGTCGCTACCCACAAAAATGCCGGTACTATCACTTCGCAGCCGGGTCCAACACCAAGTGCGTTCATTGCTATGGATAACGCGCCTGTTCCGCTGTTAACACCCAAAGCATATTTGCACCCATAAAATGATTTGGCATAAGCTTCATATCTGTCTACATATTTAGCTTTACCTAAACCATAGTATCTGAATAAAGAACCCTTCTTTATGACATCCGATACCGCTTCTTCTTCCTTTTTATTAATCCAGTATGCCCCTGGAAATTCGTAAGGCCAATCAATTTTTTTCATTTCGGTTTCCATTAAATTTATGCCAATAGATGTTTAATTATCAATAGATCAAGCTCTTCATAATCTCTTTGCGAAATTAATGATTGAACTTTCGTTTCATCAAGACTTCGCGAAAGCTCAAGCAGCTTCAAAAATACTTCTCTGCTGTTTCTAAGATGTTTTGTCGCATCCGCGTCTTTCTGTGTCCGCATAGCTTTCACATCCAATCCCACCCATTCGCCATTTTGGCCATAATTATATTTGTCAAGGATTCTGACCTGGTTAAAAGCCCTTCTCAAATCTACACTGCCGAAAGATTTATCCTGATCGAACTTTAGCCCGTTCTGATCATTCAAGTGAACTGACCATAATTTATTATGAGCAAGTGCGTATCCCATCTCATCCGAAGGATCAAGACCTGCAAGTATTGAATGCGCAGATTCGATTACACAGCCCACTCGTGAAGCGTCTTTTGTCAGCATACCCAGCCCTATTGCATGGCCGATTGTCGGAATATAAGTATGATCCATCGGTTCATTTGGCTTTGCTTCGATTGCGATTTTTACATCAGGGTTATAATCGAGCATTTGATTAATAGCTTCCGCCAGTCTGTCAACAGCTATTTTACTGTCTTTTGATTCCCGAATATAAGTACCTTCCCTTGCCAGCCAAAGCACAATTAAATTCGTGCCAAGTTCATCAGCTATATCTATAGCTCTTCTGCTTCTGTCAACAGCGTACTTCCTGCATTCGGCATCATTGCTCGTATATCCACCGTCAATCGTTCTGGCATCTTCCCACAATCGCGGTGCTACAAATTCAGCAGCAAGTCCTTCATTATCCAGCATGGTTTTTAATTTCCTGGCCTCGGCTTTGATTTGAGTAGCCGAAAGATTATTCATATCTGGCACAGCATCGTCATCATGAAACTGAACACCATCAAAACCCATCTTTTTATAAAGCTTTAATTTATTACCGAACTCAACTTTTTGCCTGACCATTGGTCCGAAAGGATCCGCACCTTCATGAATATTCCATGGACCAAACGTAAATTTAAATTCACCTGCCATATAAAACCTCCAACATCCAGATTCTTTTAATTTGCATTAACGTTATTGCAGTTTATTCGCTTTTTGCTCAAATGCAATATAAATTCTTAAAATAATGTTAAAATTATTGCTTTTTATTCTATTTCTTACATAATTTTATTGTATTTTGCTGATTTCTTTTTTATTTTATATTAGATATAATTGCATTATCGATATTGTTGCATCCAAGGCTCATGACTAATCGAAAAAAAACTAATATTACTCTTGCCGAAGTAAGTAAAGCAGCAAAAGTTTCACTAAATACAGCCGCAAAAGTCCTTGCAGGCCAATCAAAAACCGCGCGCATCAGTGAAAAAACAGCAAAAAAAGTCCAGAAAATTGCTCAGACTCTCGGCTATGTCCCAAATCAAATGGCACGCAATCTCAGGGCTCAAAAAACTCGCATTATAGGCATTTTCGTCGCCGATATGATTGATCCCATTTACGCTGCCATTACGCATGCTATTTTGGAAGAGTTGCCAAAACACAATCTTTTCCCATTATTGACTGTTGCCGAAGCGGGTTATGAAATGTGCCGCCAAACATGGCTCCGCAATCGAATTGACGGTCTGATTTTCTGTGGGACAAACGCTGAAATGACCCCGCAAGTTTTTGCCGAATTAAAAAAACGCAATATCCCTGCTGTTATTGCTGGCAACTATTATTTACCTTCAAATCATAGTGCTTTTCTCCCGCAAGTCTCACTTGTCCACATAGATAACCACGCCGGCATGCAATTGGCTATTAATCATTTGGTAGAACAAAAAAAACAAAAAATTGCTTTCATTACAGGCCCAAAGTTTCATTCCGATGCACAAGACAGATTGCAAGCCTATGAATATATCATAAAAAATTATCAAAAAACCATTATTGCTGATTTAAACACGGATGAAAGATTCTGGCAAAGAGGATATTTAGCCCTAAAAAAAATATTTGAACAGAACATTAAGATTGATGCTGTCATTGCTTATGACGATTTGGTAGCAATTGGAGCCATTAAATTCCTCAATGAAAACAGCGTTAACATTCCAAATGATGTTGCGGTTGTCGGATTTGATAATCTGCCGCAGGCAGAATACTCTACACCTTCCTTAACAAGCCTCTATCAGCCCGCACAGGCAATTGGCCAACGAAGCGTCGAATTACTTGTCAAACATTTGGAACATGAAAACAAAATCGAACATGTGCATATGATGCCTGTACTGGTTCCTCGTGAAAGTACCCAATTTGGAAATGCAAGAAATAATCAGAATTATATTTCACATTTGTAATTCTGATTCAAGCAGTAGTGCAATAAAATCCGTCATTTTCAAAAGCCTATTGTCATCAGGTTATTTTTCTGAATCATTTACAACTCTTCAATCACCATTTTGGGACTAAAACAAGACAGGGAGCACAGTAAGCCGGCAGTAGTAACGAAGTGTAACTTATAGGAGTTTGTTGACAGCATAGGAATTAACGCTATATTTATTAACCTGGGTGGCTCAAAATTCGTTGCGCACACCGGCTCCATTCGATGCTATTCATCATTGTAATGGAAGAAAAAGATAAAATATTTTGAAAAGAGAAATCATGAAAACGTTCACAACCATTTTGACTGTTATTATTATAACCATTCTCTCATCATTAGCAGTTACAAAATCTGCCGATCTGACAGATGATGGCCTGGTCAATTTTGACGATTTGTCCATAATGACCGAACAGTGGCTTTCAGCGAATTTACCCACCCGTGTTTCAATTAATGTCAAAGATTACGGCGCGATTGGCAATGGCTCTACAAACGATTCCGCGGCAATTAACGCTGCGATAGCCGCACTTCCGTCATCCTATTGTGTTTTATACTTCCCTGCCGGTGTATATCGCTGCGGAACAGTCAGCATCAAAAACAAAACTGGGTTAACCATTTGCGGAGACGGCTGGGCATCATCTGTTATTAAATCCAACGTATATTTTGACGCCCTCGATGGTTATGGCACTACTCCCGGCGGACAGGTAATCAATATTGGCCAATCATGCAGCAATGTTCTGGTTTTTGGCTTAACATTTGACGGAAACTGCACACACCGTAAAGCAGGACAACAAGCGGTGATGATTTCTGCTGACAATACGACTTTCCGTGACAATTATACAATGAATTCCGGCGAGTTCGCTAACTGCTTCGGCCGAGACAATTCAGCTGGAATGGATAATCTTGTTGTTACCGGCAACCGTATCGGTCTGAATTGGGCAGACGGCATTAATCTGTACAATGTTAAAAATGCTGTCATATCCAATAATATAGTTGATGGCGCCAATGATGATTTAATAGCTGTCAGCGAAAGCTCGAACGTTGTTATCAGCAGCAATGTCCTGCGTTCAAGAACTGATTTACCTTCGAAAGTCGGCCGAGGAATTGCGGTTTTATGGGGTGCTAACAATGTACATGGCACAGGCAATCTAATTGAACAGGTGAAACAGTACGTTCTTTACGTTGCGTCTGAACAAAGCGGTGCTCGTCCGAATAATATTACCTTTTGCGACACAACCGTACGAAATGCCGCTATAAATTCGGGAAGCGCAGTTTTCGTTGAACGGGCGGACAATGTTACACTTTTAAATACACGTGTTTTTAATCCGGGAAATGGCTCTTGCATATACATTGCCGATTGGAATAATCTTACGATTGCAGGCGGCGAACTGACTCAAACATTAAATCAATATTGCAGAGGCATTCATGTGGCAGAACAGAATGGATATACATCTGTTTGGTCCGGCCTTATAATTAAAGACCTTCAAATCAATCTCCTTGGTATATCAACAAATGAAGCCTTATATTTACGTCCTCTTAGTTATGTAACTATGGACATAGTTTTATTAAGTGGAATAACAGCCAGAAATGCAGCCAATTGCAATTACATTTCAGTCGATACTGGCCGTTGTGCAACAATGTTAAAGATTATCAATAATGCATCTTTAAACGGTCGTTCAATTAGTCCATCTTCTTCCGGTGGTATTGTTACAGTAGCTAATAACAATTAATTTTTGAATGATAACAAAAAAAAAAACGGTCTGACTGCTGCGTTGACAACCCGAGAGTCGGCACCTAAACTATCATTCGTTTCCGGACAATTCCCAATTGCTATCGCAGCCTAGCCCGGACATACATCCGCAATATACGCGAAACCTGAAAAATCTGTGAAATACACTTTATTCCTTATTATCAGTTTTCATAAAACTAAATCCATTAGAAGAAAGAAATATTATAATGAAAAACTCAATCGAAAAAAGTTTTTTATGTATAAATCATCGCTACGGGCCGATTTTAAGTGCATATAGTACGAGACCCTCATCCGAATCTTATATCGCCCATTTGATATCTTCTTCCAGCGTCGTGTAATCCCACCATTCAGGCGCTAACATACTTATTTTACGTGACATTATTTTATTTCTCCGTTTATATATAATGATAAAATTAAATCATTTTATAACTTTTCATCCATTCAACTGCACGATAAATACTTTGCTCAGGCGTATATTGAGGCTGGTAACTAAGAAGTCTATTAGCTTTTGATATATCGGGACACATATGAGCTTTGAAGTGCCACCAGCTACCAATATCGGGACTAACGTTAGTAACATAATCATTCCAGGGAACTCGTTTGACTGGAATTCTCACATTGTAAATTTCAGAGTATGCGTTGACCAATTCTGCAGCGGTAATCGCATATGAGGAACCAACATTGAAAATATGATACGCTGACTTATCCTGATTCAGTACAGCTTTAACAAAACAATCTGCTATATCCTCTGCATCGCAGGGACCTATTAAAACATCTGCACCATCAGGTAAAACAACTTCTTTACCCTGGGCATGAGCTTTATGAATTTCGAGACTGCGACCGCCGAGACAGTCCAATGGTATTTTGCCTGAGCCGGATATATTTGGCGGCATAATCGCAGTAAATGCAACTCCGTCCTTTCGTGCAATTTCTATGAGTGATAAAATTTCTGAATAACGTTTCTTATACACTTCAAAAAGACATTCATTTTGGGTTTCTTCTGGAGTTGGAATAACTTTAGGTTCTCCATACATCCAGATGGACCCGCACGCAATTACGTGCTTACTTATCGTTCTTAAGTTATGATAGATATTCCAAACACTTCCGGGCATATCAACCACAACATCAGGTGCTTCAATTTTTAATTTGTTAATTTCTTCTAAATTTTTAACGTTGCATAATACATATTTAACTTTAGACCAGCTTTTATCTTTTGGAACAGGCTTTCGCCCTGAACCAACAACGATAACTTCGGCACCCATTTCAACAAGCTTAGGTACCATAAAATTGCCAACGTGACCCGTTCCGCCTATTATCATTACTTTCATTAGTTAGTCCTTGTTATTGAGGTGCTGATATTTTCATCGGGATATTAGCTTCGGCTACTTCCTCACCTAACATTCGTTTAGTATCTTTTACAAACTCAATGTCCTCGTCATCTGGAATAATTGCAAATTCAGGTTCGGGCAAGCCACTAACTAAATCATTAATTATTATATCCTTACCACTATCCATGGATTTGTTCGCAGCTATTCCTGTAAGAATCGAATAAGCCCCCTGCACATAATCTGCGTCGCGTTTCAAAGGATCAGCAACAGGCGTTCCAAAAATATGATTAAGCATTACAATATCTCCGCCGCCATGCGAGCCTTCACCTTCGTCGACTTTAACCTTATATGACGTCTGAAAATGCGGATAAACCATAATACAAGATTCGAGCGGCTGGAAAGCACCCTGAACTCGTCCATCACCGCTTATATATGAAGATTCGTGGCAGTTTTGTTCCAATCGCCCTTTAGTGCCATTGAAAGCCACATGATAACCTTCCCAAGGCGTAAAAGAGTTTAAGCAGTAACTCATATACACATTATTTTTATATCGTACTAAGACATTCATTGTATCTTCAATATTAATCTCATCGCTAAATATACATTGGTCACGCTCATAACCATCATATTTTTCATTGTCAAGATACAGATTTTTCATGGCATCGAATTTTTCCATATCCAAAAAGAAATTGCACTTGCCGCTGACAGAACAATCACGGCATCGTTTGCCATGATTTTCCAAGCCATAACGTTTTGCCTGCGTTTCGTTATAAAAGACTCTCTCGCCTTTGGCAAAAACAGATTGAGGATAGGAACCAAGCCACCAGTTAATAAGGTCAAAATGGTGTGTCGCTTTGTGAATCATCAGGCCGCCTGAATTAGCTTTGTCACGATGCCATCGGCGATAGTAATCCGCGCCGTGATTCGTATCAAGAAGCCATTGAAATTCCACGCTAAGAATTTTGCCAATCACACCGCTAAGCAGTAATTTTTTAATTTGCGTCCTCGGCGGGGAATAACGATAATTAAATGTCACTCGAACTTTTTTGCCTGTTCTTTTGACCGTATCTACTATCCGCTGGCATTTCTTTTCATCTATAGTCATTGGCTTTTCAGTAATCACATCGCAACCCATTTCCAAAGCTTTGCATATATACACATCATGCATACTGTCTTTGGTGCAAACAATAACACAATCAGGCTTATTTTCCTGAATCATCTTTTCGAAATCCTGCGAAACGTAACATTTAAGATCAGGGCAGGAATCCGCAAGCTCTTTTTTACGTAATTCCATACGACCTTTATTTATATCACACAGGGCAAGAAGCCTGCTATCTTTTTTGAATTCACCGCTCAATGCATCAGTAAACATCACCGAACGACCGCCAACCCCAACCAGTACATACGTTTTCATTAACTATCTCCAAGAACTTACTTTGATTTATTTTTTTTTAAATACCTTTTTAAGCTCGGAACTTTCCTATTAACCTCCGTAACGACCATCTTTGTTATGGTCCTCGCCCCATCCTTTGTGAAATGTGTACGATCTGTCTGAGATGTCGGATTCATATAACTATATCCATTTTCACCACTTAACTCGTAAAGTTCAACACTTTTATAGTGTAAATCAATCACTGGCACATTTTCTCTTTTGCCGACTTTTTTCATAGCTAAAGAATATTGGAATAGTGTCTGGTTTACTTTTCCCCTATCGTCGAAATTCCTCCGCTCTACCGGTGTCACGAGAATCGGCTGATCGCCTGACTTTCGGCAATCTTTTATATATTTAAGAAGATATTTTTGATAATCGCTATTGGGGTCGGTTGTCCTTTCACCTTTATCGGGACAGTCATTATGCCCAAACTGAATCATCACATAATCCGGCTTGGTCTCAATAGCTTTATCCCATAATCCTTCTTTTATAAAAGATTTAGAGCTTCTTCCAGATTTTGCAAAGTTTTTTATTACAATATTATCATGAAAAAATTCAGGCATTATTTGCCCCCATCCACGCAATTCATTTTCGGCTGCATAATTAGCTACTGTCGAATCACCAACTAATACTATAACAATTGATTTTAATTGAATATCTTTTTTAATCATAATAAAACCTTTCGTCAAACATCCACTAAAAAAAAAAATGAAAGCATCAACATGCTATAAATGGCAGATAATCCAAGCCTTTTCATAAGTATTCCAATAAAATACTTTAGCTAATACTAATTCAGATAATCGCCATCAAACAACTCATATGAAATCATACCTTTGCTCCCCAGTTTAAGGCCTTCGGATAAATTATCGAACTGATGTCAATCATCGAGTAGTACATAATTTCACTCTCAATATTTCTTAAGTATTCCTTTTCAGCCAATCAAGTAATTCTTGTCCTTCTTCAGGAGATTTGGCCCATGCTTCATAAACTATAAGTTCGGGTTTGTATTGTCCATGAAAACTTTTAATTTCTTCGCAGGTTCCATATAATACAGTTGATTTTCCCACTGCCTGTATCTTATGTATAACTTCAGGCCATTGATAATTCGGCTTGCGTCCTTCGCCGGGAACCCATTGAACAACTTTAATTTCTTTTATTGCCAGAATATCGTCAAGATGTTTTAGGGCATCGGGGCCATCCAAATGGAAAGCCGCGTCAGTAAGAAATTCGGCCTCATCCTTAATAGCAGGTAACACAAAACGGCGAAACATGTCCGGGCTGAGGAGGCATATAAAATCTGCCTGGATCATATCCGTTTGGCCCCTGCTAAAAAGCTGCAGACTGGTGCTGCTTCCCACTCGCTGTTTGTCGCCATACTTCCAAAGCTCATTATAAATTTGTTTGTAAATTGGACGGATTTGATTCATCAGTTCATCGACAAGCTGCGGTTTGTCAATAATATCAAAGAGTAGGTTTTCCGCTCCTCTCATTGCTTCGAGACAGTCTATGCTCGAATGGAGGTCAATATTCATAAGCGGACATTTATCTTTACAAAATTCCTGTGCAGCTTTATGGAATTGTTTCATTCTTTGCCAGACATGATTATTTTCGTCAAGACGCAAAGGCATGAAATCTTTCCAGTCCTCGACAATTTTTTCCGTCCAACTCGTATCACGGCTGTCAGGATTAATTTGTAAAGGCATACCCAGGAAAGCTGCCATCTGGTCTGGGCCAAAACCGGGTCGAAAGCCAGGCATGGCTTCCCCTAAAAATGCAGTATTATCAAGGTACTTTTGACCGGCAGAAAAACTTACGCTAAAATCATCGTCAACCGCTTGTAAACGCGACATAAATAATTGTTCATTACTTTTTTGAGCAAAAATCATCGTACAAGGTCTGTCGATCAATTCGTGTGACCAGAAAGCATCCCAGTACTTTAGTGCATGTTCAAAATCCGGCTTATATTTCAACATTTTAAAATTTCCTTCAAATCTATTTTTTCAAATTATCTTCAAAAAACTTGAATGCCTTGTTGCCTGCGAATCCATGTGCTCCTTCAAATATGTCTGTTTGGTAATTTTCAGGCACGCCTGCTGCTTTATAAATTTTCTTCACTTCATTACAACAGCTCAAAGATTCATCAGAAAGGAAACATAAATCATTGACACCAACTTCAGCCAATAACGGCCTTGGAGCGATAAGACCATGTAAATCTGGAACATCGCAAAGATCATATAGACCAAAGAACATCTGCGAGCCGCAAAAATTACTGTATTTTAAAGCAAACTCTGACAATCTCGAACTGTAACAAATAATGTCCGCAGCTTTTATTCGTTCATCCATCAACGTTATCCACGTTGTCATTGTGCCGCCAAAACTTAATCCCATACAGCCAATGTTCTTTGAATCAACAAAGTCAATTGAGCACAGGTAATCGATGCACCTGATTCCATCAAAAATATCCATTGCCAACAAATTGTAACCAAGTATTGCGCCTTTGATAAAGTTTACATTACACTCATCCCGGCCGGCAAAAATATTGCCTTCACTTCTTTCACCAAAACCTCGCCAATCGATTGAAATTGTTACAAACCCCCGTTTTGCCATTTGCAGACCATAATCATAATTGAATTGTTTAATTTCCTCTGCCCTTTGAGCATAATAAGGGTTTGTGATACCCATCACGGAATCTTTGCCGAATTGTCCGTGACCATGGCAGCAAAGTATTGCAGGGGCAGGCTTTTTGAATGCAGATTTGGGAATGTACAGCCATATCGCGGCAGACATATCTTTCTCAAGGTCAATTAGTATCCGTCGTTTGATAAGACCATCGCCCTCTACTTCGTGGACTATTTCCGCATTCAAGTCAACAGGCTGAGGCAGTGGTCCTAATTGCTTCTTAAGTTCGCCGAGTAATTTTGATTTCCACGACTTAAAATCCTTTGGTGTTTTCCCGTCAAACCTGTACCTGGGCTGAAATTCATTAGACTTTCTTTTGAAATATTCGCCCAAAAGTAAGTTTCTATCGCTTTTCATCTGTAATTCCTTATTTTAAAATTAGTTATTCGATACTATCAAGAATATTTAGCCGCTAATTCTTTAGCAATGGCAGTCCATGCATGAAGCCTATCTTGATGACCACAAAGGGTTTGCAATTCTCTAAGCACTACCTGAAAATATTGACCTTTCAATTTTTTGAAGCCTTCTTCAAGGTCCTGCCGAACTTTTTTTATGTTATCAGGGAATACAACATCACTTGCTTTCTGTCGCCACATTATGCAGTAATCTTTGTTTACTCTTTCAAGCACAGCATCAAGACCCGTCCATGCACTGCATACTAGTATCCGCAGATTAGGTATCGAAAGTACACCATCAATTTTTTTTGCTAAATTTTCACAACATCCATAACAAACATACCCAAAACGTTTTAATATTTTTTTCTGATAATTGAGGCAGAATTCTTCCCACATTGCAGGCGATACCTGGTCAAATTCCTGCGAATTAGCTGCGCACCAGCAATTGGAAAGCGTATAAGTGCCATCTGCCCTGCGTTGCCCAACCGGATCACTTAAAAGCATAGGCATATTATTATTTGGCGTAATCATGCCGCTTTTTTCCCACATATCAAGCTTTGTCTGCTGCGCTTCAAGCAGGTAGCTGGCAAGCCGATGCATCAGCTTAGGTTCGGCAATCATATCCATCATTATTTGTTCAAGGCCGCGAAGGTCGGCGGCAGCCGTTCCCATTGTCGCACTATCAAAATCAGGTCCATATTGAAGCCGAACTTCCATAATATCGCCAAGCAATTCGTTAGTTTGTTCCATCAACCTGGCAGTCGCAACTTTATTATATATATATTTTGGGAGAATAAGCTTATCAAAGTCAGTTTCTATTTTTAAAGGTGGATCATACGCCCATGCCCCACCATCAGAAGTTGACTTATGTTTTCCAACTTCAACTCCCCAGATATTGGAAGGTTTTGCATCGAAGACCGCATTAACTTCAAAATATGGCATTATAGGTTCGTCATCGCCAATATATCGTTTAATGAGCAATTGCCTGAATTTGTATTCCAAACTTCTAAGCCATGGATTTTTGCATTGAAGGATCTCTTGCGGCAATAATTCCTTCCAACATCCAACAGGTCTACACCAAACAGGGGCTCTGTCAGGCTTGCGAAGCGCATTTACATCTTTCCATCGCTGAATAATTCTTTGGTTTTCGGTTTCACTTGAATATTCTGCTACTTTTTCAACAAGCGATCTAACTATCTGCCGTTCATGCTGTAATGAATTTTTCATTATTGTTCCAAAATCAATTATATATTTAACAAAAAGTTTTTATTTCAATACCCATAAATGTGCAAAAATGCATAATTAAGTTTGTTACGTCTCCCTGCATTACCGCAAAATGCTGCGAACCAATTTTTTCGATAATTTCTGATGTCGGTTGTTTAACTCTTAATGAAAGATTTTGATATTGTTTGCAGCCGAATTCGCAGAATGGTCCTGAATCGTTTGTATGTTCACCAAGAATAATCTGCAGATAAGGTTTTTGGTTTTCAAGTACGTTCAGCCTGGCTAACGTATACACGCCGGGTTCATACTGTGAATTATTGATGACTCTATTGAAAGTAAGTTCGTTTTCATTCTGCCCGGTTTGCGAGCAGCCTATTTGCCGCAGGTTGCCGGAAGCATATTTAAATGCCCCGAAACCACAGCATGCGCAATGAATGCAGAACTCTTCCATTATAAGCAGATCAGCATAAGGCGAAGCTTGCTGTGTTAGATAAGATAAAATCAACTGTGTAATTGTAACTGGTATATCGCATTCACAAGAAGTAACACATTCATCAGAAAGAATAGATAACGGTACACATGGCGCAAAACCAAAATTAACCGCAAGCTCGTAACAGCATTTGAGGGAAATAGCTGAAAGTTTATTTCTTTTTACAAGTTCTTTGATTGCATGAATCATGGATATACAGAGATGTTTCTGTTTTTCTGATATAGATTCAGTAAATTTGAAATTCTTAAAAAGTATTTCAGACTGTTTGTCTAAATCAGGCTGCCCAAGATTTTTTTTGCATAATTCTATCAATGTGTAATTATCCAGGAAAATGATTTCCGTGCCGAACAGTTTTTTAATCTGTAAAGGGTGGACCATTCCCGGATAAATGCCTAACGCAGTATTTCCTACCATAGCCGCTTTTGCAGTTTTCAATTTTGAAACAGCACTTGCGGCTCTGACCATCCCGGAGAGTTCTGAAGCAGTATTTGTTTTTGCGAAAGCATCATAGAGATAAACAGCATTAAAGTTGAGTTGTTCGAAAGAGCCTTTTATTGGCAGAAAAGCTGCGAACGCTCCTGTTTGCTGTTTTTTATCATCGATGACACGATAATCACTACACCAAATGATTGCAGGATACTCTTTAAGTTTAAGGGCTAAATCTACAGCGACATTCGGATCAATCCAGGTAATCAAATAAATAATTAATACATCATAGTTTTGTTTTTTACTTTCAAATTTAATTGTCTCAATACTGTCCAAATCACTTAATGGTGAAGTTTGAGTACAATCTAAATTTAACTTATCCAGAGTCTCTTTTCCTTTTTCAAGAAAATTGTTTACCCAGCCCTGATCAGCATTGTTATAATAAGCCGGTACAAATAGGATTTTGGATTTTTCAATCACTTTTGCGCCTCAAGAAAATCATTAAAAGATTTTACATTATCATATATCTGAAGATATTTTTGGTATTTTGCCTCAAACGCTTTCATTGCATTAATTTCGGGCTCAAACGCAGCTTTTTTTACTATCCATTTTGCAACAGCTTCTTCAACACTGTTGAATGCCCCTACGGCACAAGCACCAAGCATGGCGACGCCCATCGAGCTGCCTTCATCGCTGCGTAGTGTTGTTATCGTCAAGCCAGTGATGTTTGCCAGAAGCTGCATCCATACATCCGAACGCGAACCGCCGCCAACTACACGTATTTCTTTAATGCCTGCATTTTTTCTTTCCAGCAGCCTGTAATTACGTTTCAGATCGAAAGCAATTCCTTCATAGATGGCTTTTAGGATATCTTCACGTTTAGTGTCAAAATTTAAACCGAGTATCATACCTTTAGAATGGGAATCATTATATGGCTGCATCGCACCGCCAAAATGAGGCATTACAAACAATTTTGAAGGTCTGTCCGATGATATTTGATTATTATAGTAGTCATATGTACGGTTTTCATTTTTTACCAATTCATTAAAGAACCAGTTTAATACCGCGCATCCGTTAAAAGTAAAAAACATGCCCATATGCTTATTTTTTAACAGAGAGCAGCAATATGAGTAGCTTTTTTCTTTTTTATTGTGTTCTACTTCCAAAAGCCAATGGCTAGCGACAACTGTACCAAGACTTAATGAAAAAACCGATGAATTGATAACTCCAGCACCGAGACATGCAGCAGGCTGATCAAAACCGCCGGTTACAACTTGGCAATCAACCGGAAGGGACAACTCTTGTGCCATTTCATTTTTAATTATGCCAATAATTTTTCCAGGCTCAATAATATCTGGAAATTTCTGAGGATCGATATCCAGACTTTCCATGAGTGAATTAGACCACTGTTTTGTGTTAATGTCGAAAAGTAAAGTACGTGAAACAAGTGAATGGTCTGAGATACATTTGCCGGTCAACAGGTAATTGAAATAATCTTCCCAGCACATGAACTTCCAGGTCTTTTGATATATCTTCGGCAGATGTTCTTTAATCCAAAGAATTCTGTGAAGCGGATAAACATTTCCTCTGATTGGCTGGCCTGTAGTTTGAAAGATATTATCTTCGTTGCCAAATTTTTCAATAATATAATTCTCGTATTCTATTCCAGTATTCTGATAAGCTGAAATAACATTTACCAAGGGTCTGCCTTGATGGTCTGCGGAAAAAAAATCATCTCCAGACACTGAAAAAGAAATTGTTTTTACTGGATCTTTTGCCTGGTTACATCGGCATGTCTGAATTATATCTTTCACTTCATTCCAGATACCAATCGGATTGATATCTTTTTGCAGATTCTTTTTATAGTCGCTACCATAGTCGGTATATTTTCTTTCTAAAATATTACCGTCCTCGGCAACGAGCAAAGCTTTGGCACCTGTCATGCCAATATCAATACCAAGATAACTCATTGCCCTAACCGTTTTAGTTTATCACTAACTGCAACAATTTGGTCGTTAAACAAACCGCCTTTAACAAATTTTTTATCGAAAAAAGCACTGCCAATGGTAAATGCCCACAAGTTCGCCTTGGTTGTCAGTTTGATCCGTTCCCAATCATTTATACTGCCGGCAAGAATTAGGGGCAGATCGATTTCTTTAACACATCTATCGATTAATTCCTGTATTTTTTCGCTGCACTCATATCGATAGGCTACAAGGTCAAGACCATCAACACCTTTATCTTTTAATTTTTTGCCATGTTCGATTATCTCATCAACGGTCCCGCCGAGTGTTACCGGATGGTCATAAATCTTCCCAAAAAATGGAAAGTATTTTATATTTTCATTTTTTACAATATCGATTATCGAATCAAAACAAATTGTACCTGTGAGATAATCAAATCCACATTCCAGTGCTAACTTTGTGGCCTCAATACATTCGCTTTCCTCATAATGCACAACCTCCAGGAAAGTGGTTTTCCCGACAGCCCGCATTTTTTGGACCAACTGTTTCATATGCGGCTTATTAAGACCTATATCCTTAAATCCCCAGAATTTTACTGGTATGTTCTTAGACGTTTCAAAAACATCAATCGCATCCGATACCGTAACATCGTTATATGTAAGCATTATTATCAAATTATTGTTCATTTTGCACCTTTGAAAAATAAGCGTTCAAAACTTTATTCGCATTCCCGGCAGAACCGAGCAGTTCTAATTTTCTTACAACAGCACTTGTCATAGCTTGTCTGGCCGGAGTAAAAAGAAGCGTGGGGTCAACCATTTTGGGGCCGTTGGCTTTTCTTACTTCATCAAGTTTCGAGAAAAAGGCATAACGAAATTCTGTAGCACAGCCATAATAAGTAATGCCCCCTGCCAGGCATTTTCTGATTTCTTCATCACTTATGAACGAAACTCCATGCAGACATAAATGGGTTTTATCGCCGACGGCTTTATTGATTTTTTCCAATCTGTCAAACTCAATATTGCCGCTGCTGAAACCACTGACTTCGCCTATCGCTATCGCAAGGGCATCGACGCCAGTCTGCTCTACATATTCTTTTGCTGCATCAGGCTCTGTCAACTGATGCTGCTCTTCTTCGGTAGGATTGTCCCATGTTCGTGTTATTGCGCCAATCTCGCCTTCGACAGAAATACCGAGCGGCCGGCAAATATCAATCACCTTATTTGTCAATGCAACGTTTTCTTCAAACGCGCGATTTGCGGCATCTATCATGATTCCATTATATCCGCCTCTGACAGCCCTTAGAATTAAAGTCATATTTTGGGTATGGTCGAATTGCACACCGATCGGGAGCTGGCTTTTAGCAGCTGCGCCGATTATCATAGATTCAAAGCTTCGATAACGCGGAAACTGACCTTCTGGTTCGTTTACGGCCAATGCCATCGGTGATTGAGCTTCTTGTGCTGCCGCCAGGGCAGCTTCAGTTTCTTCAAGATTACTTACCACAACCCGCAAAAAACCATAGCCATCATTTTTTGCCTGATCCAACATAAATCTAATAGGGACTAACATCTTTTTTCCTAATAAAACAGTATCATATTTTGTATCCTGAACAGTTCAGGCATATCTGGATTTAAATCTTTTTTCTGCATTCGCTTTCAAATTCATTTATATCTACGACCAAATTATTAAGACGTGCTTTTTCGGCGGCAAATGCCATTAAATGACTATCAAGAGACATCTCCACAGGGGTAATAATATGTTTTTTTTCACCTGTACATATAGCATCAACAAATGCATCCATAATAGCCTTATCACCTCCCATATGAGATGATTCCATACCAGCAGGTTTAATAATTTCTTCATTAGCAGGTGCAAAAGTACTAGCTTGTATTAATCCTTCATTAGTGTCAAAGTAAATTTCGCCGTTAGTCAATGATAGTTTTGTTATTCTGCGTTCTAAATAATTATGACCAGCCATTTGAAAACTGCCAGTTATGCCATCTTCAAACTCGATATGAACAACCTGATGGTCAACAACATTATTATTACATTTAAAAACACAACGGCCAAACTGATTATGACGTAAAAGTTCAAAAAGTTCCTGGTTGTTTTTAACTATACCCATCTGGCGAATATATGCAGGGTCGGTATTTTCATTGAAGTAGATTTTCTGAACATCATACGGGCAATTTTTATACTCGTGACAACCTTGAAGACAATAGTTAGGGGCACCTTCTGGTGCATTTTCCTTTCTAAAATAATTTAGATTTCCAAATGATGAAACTCTCAAAGGGCGTTTATCAATCAAATATCTCATAATATCCATATCATGGCATGATTTGGCCAGAATCATTGGCGTCATCGAATCATTATTAAAGAGACCCCTTACAAAAGAATGCGCCATATGATGATAGCTCAAATTTTCACTATGCTGCATAGCAATAATTTTGCCAAATCGACCGGACTTTATAAGAGATTTAATAATGTCATAACCAGCCACATAGCGCATCTGATGACAAACAACGAAAATCTCTTTGAAACGACTTGCAGCATCCGCTATTTTTAAAACCTCTTCCATAGTACAACCAAGAGGTTTTTCGACAAGTATATTATATTGCTTGTCAATAGAACCAAGAATTATATTCAGCCGTTCCGTTTCTAATGTCGCTATAATAATTGCATCAGCAATTTTTCCATTTTTTCTAAAAAAATCCTCTGAAGCTTTAAATCTTCTTGATTCAGGTATATTATGTTCAGCCCCAAAAATCGCTCTTTTCTCATCGTCAGGCTCCACAACAGCTACATATTCAGCCTTATGCGGATTATCTAATGCATATCGTCCAAACACACCTCTGCCTCGATTGCCTGCACCAATGAGCACCATCTTAATCTTGCTCTTAGTTGTATTTAAATCCACCATCAACATCTTATCCTAAAGGTCTGTGATATCATATTTTCCTGCTTTTCTGTATTATATATTATATTCATTATATCATCTTCTCACATTGCATTTGATAACCTTCTTTTCCGCCCATTGCTTTCCATTTTTTATAAATTATCAATGCACCAATGACGCCAACTAATTGAAATGCAACAGGCCATAACAAGGCATATCTATAATTATTAACCAAATCGATAAATTGTCCGCATAATATACTTAGCAATGCAGCTCCTATGGAAGAGATCATTGCGCCTGCCGAAGCAAATTGTCCATATTGTTTATTCGGATAAAGATCAACGATCCACTTGCTGACACTTATAGTGATAAGGCAATAAGGAATAAGCCATAAAATATTGCAGATAAGCAACGACCAATAATTATTAACAAGGAAGAAGGCAACTAATTTGACCGCGCAATATAAGGTCATTGCGGCTATATAAGATTTGTGGCTGCCCAAACGATCAACGAGCATACCTGCCGGATAAACGAAGAGGACACTTGTGATCTGCGCAAAAGCGGTAATTTTACCAATTTCGTCGAGCGTCAATCCAATTTGGTCCCGGTATAAAAATACCAAAAAAACATCTGAAGCATTGGACCATATACGTATGCTGTAAACTATAAAAATAATCAAAAAGAACGGATGTCCAAAACACTGGACAGCATAGTTGCGAATGCCGCTCCACCAATGGCCAGTTGCCTCTTTTTTATTTGGCGGAGGATAATCGCCTTCTTTTACTTTCAGGCACATTATTGTAATAATAATGCCGTAAATAATCGCTGTTCCAACAAATATTTCATGGAGATGTGTTTTGGCCATTCCAAAAATCCAATAGCTGAAAACAAAAGCCCCGAGGTTGCAAAAAACGTACAAAAGTCCGTAAAAACGTGCAATGAAAGCCTGCGGCACCACATCAACAATCAGATAGTAATATACTGATGAAACAAACATATTGAAGACCTGGAACAATGCGACTAAAGCGCCGCTTAAGAGAACGAGGGTGGTTATCGGACTATTTTTCATGAATGCAGCTATCCAGGCAATGGCTTCCAATCGATGGGTCATTGCCGGCGCAAATGGAATCAATGCAAGCAACAAAACTACAAACGGCGTAGTCAGCAGAATAAATGGACGTCTGCGTCCCCACCGGCTTCGGTAACGGTCTGATTTGTAACTGATAATCGGATTAGCGACAGCATTGACTATCATATAAAGGCCGGTAACAATAAACCCTACTGATTTATTGCTCGCACCATTGTCTTTCAGCACCAATGGCAGCAATAAAGGCATCACATTTTCCATAATCGCGAAAATGAATGCCCCGCCCAACAGCCATGAAAACAATACTACCAGACTTGCGCGAGTATAGCACAATGTACCAACACAAAAACGCGAGACATCTTCGATATCAGGTTTACGATCCAACGCTGTTTCTAATCCTTTGTTTGTTTTTAGCATTATAAATACTCTTTATTTCTTTATCTGCTGTAAATTGGATGTAAATTTTTCGCCGATGCAGCATTTATGTTTTTTGCTGTTTATCGCAACAGTATACTCTTTTCCTTTTGCCGAAATATCAATATTATTGCCTCTGATACGCAATCCCTTG
The DNA here is from genome assembly GCA_001825665.1 of Planctomycetes bacterium GWF2_41_51. GTDB lineage: Bacteria > Planctomycetota > Phycisphaerae > Sedimentisphaerales > UBA12454 > UBA12454. The sequence continues at coordinate 21,090 of MHXZ01000032.1, forward strand.
AGGCTAATTTCCGGTGAATATGATGGCGGAACGGGATTAATGGTCAACAGGCCATCAACAGTTACCTGAATGCCAAACATTCCAAAGATTATACTTTGGGCACCGGAAATCGAACCGATGGTATTTTGCAAAGGCGAATCTTTGCGATAATCGATATTGTTTGCAACAAATGAATCGCCCCAATACGGGAATCTTTCGCCCCACCACAAAATTCTTTTGAAAATATCTTCAGCTATTTTTGGATATCCTGCTTTGTATAATTTTTCGATAACCTGCGGGGGGAAGCCTGTGTATGCACCGCCGCCGCCATTATCAATATCTACCTGGTCATAGGCAGGGTCTTTTTTGGACATGCTATGCATGCCGTAATCTGAAAGGAATTCTTCTTCATTTATGTGGCTAAGCAAACCTTTGCGCTGCTCGGCATCCAAAACATCGCTATCAATTAACTTGAACATCTGGATTGTATAACGCAACTCTTTCTGATTTTTAGCATTGAGGAAATAAAACCATTTGTCTTTAGCAGACCATAATTGCTGTTTGAGCAATTTCTTGAGCGGTTCCGTTCTTTGGAGAAGCTGCTCATATTCGTCTCTGCCGGCGGCTTTACAGAGGACAGCGGCTGCCTGATAGTTAGCGTATCTTCGGGCATTGAGGTCGGGCATAACATAATCGTAAATGTACTCACGGCGCAGTTCGAGAAGATGATTTCCTTTTCCATAGTTCACAAGAACAGCGGGCTTTGCAAAATCATCACCGTATTTTGCGTTATCCATTACTAAATCGATTATAGGTATTCGTTTTACTTTCTCATCGAGGAAATCAACATCGCCGCTAAGCAAAACGTAATAATAAATAAGGAAAATTAGTTTTTCCTGGTTAATTTGATAAAATGGTCCGATAGCTCTGCCCTTAGCGGGACTAAACGCAAAATGCCTTGTCATATCATTGTTTAAAAAAGTTTTAAGGTGGGTTTTTAAAGCATCCGGGTCATACATACCGAATAATTCCCAGCCTTCGCCGAAATCCCACAAATAATTGCATATACAACCGCCGTTGATGCCGCCTGTGGAATAATATGGATGCAGTAAAAATTCTTTAACGTCCCATTTATTCAAGATTAAATGTACTAACGAACGGTGATAAAATTTTTCAAGGCGTTTATCGGAGGCAGTAAATTCAGGGATTTTATTAAATAAATCCTTAACTTTTTGCTCGCAGGCAAAATCAGCTTTCACAATTTCCTTCTTTATATTCACTGCTATCTGGTCGCAATCTTTTTGCGACTCTCTATCATTTCCAATCGAAACAACAATGTTGAAGGTTTTTTGGCCTCGTGCGGGAATCTCAAATTGACCATCCCAGTGCAGACAATAATCGTGCCACTTCATACCTTTGATATCGGTATAAATTACAATGGTTCCTTCTTTATTGCTTTTTATTAACCTGTTGCCTTTTTGGGTATCCTTACAGCCAGTTACGCTTTCAGGTTTTGCAAACTCCCAATCCTGGTAATAGTCCAATTTTCCCTGTATATCGAATTGGACAGGGACTTTCTTTTTGGTTTTGCTTTGATTATTGAGCGTAACTGATAATATTACCGCTCTTTTGTTCTCAGCGAGAACTAAAGAGCTTAGAATATTAACATCATTTGATTTGCCCCAACGCAGGACCTTATGTGGATACCATTTGTAACCATCAGTAGAAACCTTTTCGCCAAACAGCCGCACATCAAACAAAAAATTAGAACTGACAAAAGGTGGGGCATATATTTTTTTGAAAGACAGTACATCCCTATAGGGAACGTTCAATGCAAGTTTGCCATTGATAATGCCAAAATCCTGCTCTTCAAGGAGGTTTGATTTTCCATTCAATGCAAAAATTTCCATATATTTTGCGTCTGAAGCCATTATTAATCCTTTATCAAATAAGTTAAAATTTCTTTTTTTGGGGTTCTGCTAAATTGAAACTGGTTTGCCGCTATCACATGAGGCTGTTGCGGCTAATGCCAATTGAATTGACAATCTGCCTTCTTCCCAGCTTGTTAGAGCTTTTTTTCCTGTACGACAGGAGTCAAAGAATTCTTCCATAATATTTGTATCAGCCCCGTTATGACTGCTCTTTGCCATTTCGTTCAGGTCATAAACTCTTTTTTCAGCTTCTTTTTTGAAACGATTCCAGACCGTTACTATACCGGCATTCAAATCGCCTTCTGCTGAACCCTTGGTTCCCATTAATCTCACAAGACGAGTATTTCGCGCGCTTACCACATTCAGAGTATAATTGGCAAGAACACCGTTTTCATATTCCACCATTGCCATACCATTGTCGAATGTATCTTTATCCGAATTAAACAAGCATATATCTCGCGGCACACCAGTTTTTTCTTCCGCAATTTTTGCCAAGTTATCCCAGAATTCCAAAATATCTTTTGGCGCTTCATAATATGTAACATCATACCGGTCGTTACATTGGTCTTTGATTTTGCATTGTCTGCAATTTTTACCCGCATCTGATCTGGGTTTATAATGACTAAGATGGTTAATGGCGAATACCTTTTTGGGTTTAGCACCTGCAAACCAGTTTATAATATCAAAATCATGACATGCTTTTGTGATCCAGAGTCCGCCGCCGAATTTGCGAAGTCTGTTCCATCGCCTGAAATAGGTTCTTCCTTCAACATAGTATTCACTTGCTTCTATGGTTAGGAGCCTGCCAAGCTCACCGCTTGAAAGGACATTATACAATTTTTCATAAACGGGAGCATGCCGCAGGTTCATCCCGAGATAAAAAATCGCCGATGAATTTTTCGCGGCATTTATTATCGTATTGCAATCTTCCAGCGTTGTTGCTATGGGCTTTTCACAGAAGACATGCTTATTTGCCTTCATTGCCGCTACCGCCGGCTCTACATGGGCGTAATCAGTTGTCCCAATAAATACAGCTTTAGCGTTATTATCAGTTACGGCTTGTTCAAGAGAATCGTAAATAACAGCATTGTTAACCTGAAATTTGTCAATGATAAGTTTACTTTTTTCACGCATCAGGTCATAAACTCCTGTTATAAACCCCTGTGATGGATTATTTCTTAAATAATCCATTATCATGCCGCTTCGCATGCTTGCACCAATGACTGCTACACCAATTTTATCTGACATATTATCCTGCAAAAAAAACAAAACTTTAATAAGAGCCTTTAACGCCAAACAATATTTTAACACTTTTGTTTTTAAGTTAAAGGCACATACACTAAAATATTATTAATATTTAATCACTTTTACTTTCCATAAGCCGCTTGCCAAATCCTTTGCGGAACCGCTCCCGTTATGAATTCTGATTTCAACGTTACCGGTTGAAGCAACATAACCAGTAACAATCGTATCCTGTAAATCATATGGCGGATAAACTATGACGCTATCGCCGACAGCCGCACCTGCAACCGCAATAGAGCTGGAAGTTGCGCCAGTATTATTACTAAGACTTGGAGGATTCCAGGTGATTGAACCACTTTCTCTGCTTAAAGCCCAACTTCCGGTCTGATTAACAATATAAAAGTTAGGGCCTAAAGAACGAATCGTCAGCTTACTGCCCGGAACATTGGATGAAATATTACCGGAACCACTTGGGTAAAGAGTATAGTTGCCTGCATCGATTGTCATTTTATGACCGGCAACAACTTCAAACGTATATTCATTACCAAATAAAGCAGAATCTACATTGTTTGGCGATAGAGTGATATCGCCTGTTGCGCCTTCATTGGTAATTGTCTGGCTGATATATTTAGTCATATCAGCGGCGCTTATGCTCGATGTGGTTGCGTATTCAGAGTCGTCGGTGAATTTTACTTTGCAATAACCATAAAACGGCCCGTTTGCCTTATACAAGCGTTTATTGTTCGGCATATTTGTTGAGACTTCTATGTCGATATTCTCAATACCGGCGTTAGCTTCATAATTATGCAGGCATACGGCCTTTAGAGCCTTGCCGTCTGTCGATTCGACATGAACGTTTTGAGCTGTAATATTTCCAGCCATCCTGTTACTTGCATTCATAACCACTACAAGGCCGCTTGCGTAACGTTCCCAGCCGGCGCCAAGATTGTTCTGATTTGGATTTATAATCTCCAGACCATCGATGGTAACCGGTAAATTGGCCGATGTGCTGCTGAATCCGGTTGCTTTTGCGTTTATACTATAGCAATCCTTTATATAAACCATTCCTCCGCCATTGGAATCACTAGGTCCCTGATCAACACCGAACCCCATATTATCACCAATACTGACACAACCCCGGATTATAACTGATATTGGAGTGTTAAGCCCGCCATCTTTGGCAAAAGAAAAACCAGCCGAGTAATTATCAAAGGAATAACAATCTTCGAAAATTATATTTTGAAGATAATCGCTGGCATAATCTGGTTCAATATCGACGCCTTTCTGCGGACTGGTTCCGTTCGTATTCGAAAACGTACATTTCTTGAATAAAACATTCTTTGCGCTTGTAATTGAACAAGCATTACGTCTATTGTTATTGAAAGTGGAGTTTTCTACATAGACGCCGTCCGGAGCACCACCGCCCACGCAGATCCCATCGCCCCAACAATTATATACATTAACATCTTTTATTACAATGTCTGCTGAAGCGTTTTCTATTTCTATTCCATGTCCCCATTCGCCGGTTGCACCCAGATGGTCGTATCTTTCACCTTCTATTGTAGCTCCTATTATTTTTATATTTTTTTTGCCGTCAAGAAGGATAACGGAATACATCCCTCTATCGTTTGGAATGGCTTTTAATTTAGAGCCGGGTTCAAAAATTAGTGATGTATTATTGGCAGGCTGCAATCCTCCATATATACCTCCCGGTCCCGTCGGGTCAATGGCATATGTTACTGACGGGAAACGGATTGTTTTCGCGCCTGAATCAAGAGCTGCCTGGCAAACGGCAGTATCATCTACCGCACTGATTTGTCCCCACCATTGTGGATAAGCTTCTTTTACGAGTGGTCCCAAAACAACATTACCAGCACCTGAAAAGATTTGGCTTATTGGTGCTTCAACGGTTCCATTGATTGTTACTGTATCGCCGCTTGCAACAAAAAGGCGTGCTCCCTGCTCGAATTTCAGATTTACATTGGCCGGTATAGTAAGTGAGTTAGATACCTGCCACACACCTGCTTTGAGCAATAATGTTTTTTTAGAACTGCCTATGGCGTTTAACGCAGAAGTTATAGTCGCATCGGTGAAACTGCCATAGTCTCTTGCGTCTATCCACGGCATAGAGGAAGTTAAATAATTTGAACCTATAACAGTTGTGATTGAACCATTATAATTGACAATTACTTCGCCCATACCGCTATAGGCACTAATATAACCACTGTTTTCATAATCTTTAACAAGATTGTAGGCGTTACCAATGATTGTCAAAGTACCACCTGAAATATCAAGCAAAGCATCGCCGCCCATCGTCAATGCCCGCACATTTATTGTACCGCCATTGAGATAAAATCTCTCAGTACCGGGCCTGTTCATATGAAGAGTACCATAACCGGCACCTGTTGCAGTAACTGTTCCGCCGCTCATGGTAACTGTCGCAGTTCCGCCAGCATAATAAGCCAAATCAAGATTGTATGTGCTTACTGTAAGAGAGCCGCCGGTAATAGTTAAACTTGCGCTGCTGCCGCTGCCGGGCATAAGTGAAACATCAGCGGCATTGGCTGTTTCATTGTCTATAACAGGATTATAAGTTGTACCGTTAATAAAAACATTGTCAAAAGCAGTAGGCACAGCGTTAGTAGACCAATTTCCCGCAGTTGACCAATTAGTGTAGGAACCTACAACATCGCCCTGCCATGTAGCATTTGCGCCAAAGGCACTGTTAATCAAAGTCATGATAACAAACAATAAATAAAAATTTTTCTTTGCCATAATTTGCCTCCTGAATAATAAGATTTTTATGAGTTCTACGTCGAACTCATTATTCCATTCAAAGATATTTTGATAAGAGTATGCTTATCATCAGGGAGCCTTTAAATAGACAACAATTCTATAACGTGTCATCCATTACATCAGTTACTCTTCAGATACGGATTTAACAAATTATTAAACTTTACTATATAAGCTGCCAGCATTTCCTTTCCGGCATTGTATTCTTTTTGCGTTTTCTGACCCGGTTTGACATACTTTTCGATATCCGATCGACATTGCTTTAGTAAATCTTCGTTGCCGCTGTCTTGCAGTTTTGCGATTTGTTTCGATAAAATATTCAAATATATCCAGTCTTTTACGCCATCGCGAATTGCTTCAAGGCGTTTAGAACTTACAGGATGAAAGACATTGTTATCATTCCTAAAATATACCAATGTAGCCAAAGCCTGCTGTTCAGTTGGACGATTTACAAGACTGCCATATGCACCGTATTGTGAATAGCCGTAAGCATAATTAAGTTCCGGAACTATATCCATTGTCCAAACTGTGTATTCATCAGCGTTGATTTTCCAAATCCAATGTAAATCCTTGCGTCCCTGCAATGCAGGCGCACGACCAGCCCAGGAAGGCCAATTAGTATAAATCGCGAACTTCTTTCCGAATGCCTGTTCAGATTGGAAGAACTTAAGCCATGTAGGCCATGCCCCAACCGAATGACTGCACATATAACAATCGGCATATGGCTGATAAACTGAAATATCCCAATCTCCTGCCGGACAGAACATCAAATTAAATTTCGGATCTATTTCCTGGAATGTTTTAAAAATGGGAATTGACCACGCGGCGAAATCTTCATCAGAAACTTTGTAACGCATATCATCATAACCATAACCGGCTTGTTTGAGATATTCGATATACGCAGGCAGCAGCTTGGCGGGGATCAAACCTCTGCCGCTGTATAAATGAAGTTTTAGCCCGTACTTTCGCATTATCTTCATTCGCTCAAGATTATCCCATTTTTGTCCTGCGATTGTAATTTTTTTACCTGTCAAATCCATGTTCAGTTCGAGATCTTTAACATCTCTTCCCTGGATATTCAGTTGTTTGTCGCCGACATAAATATCGCCGGGCAGTTCCATCCCAACATAGCTTACATAATGTTCTGAAAGAAATCTCGCCCATAGCTCTGCGCTTTGTCCGCCCCAAGGGATGCCTGTAAAAATGCTTAAATCAAGCGAAGGTTTTCGGGGTAAATCAAACGGCCAAATCTTTACTTCAACTGGCATTGATTTTAATACTTTTGCATCAGCAGATATTTCAATTGTACCTTTATAATCTCCGGCTTTAGCTCCTATTGAATTTATGGTTACCCATATATGCCGGCTTTCCATTTGTTTAACCGAAAAAGGTTTGCGAAGTTCTTCTACAAGCTCAGGAATAGCTTCTTTGTTTACATTTAAATATTTACCTAAATCGTCTTTTGCCGGCTCAAGATAACCAATCATTAGGCATTGCACATTATCTGATGAAATTTTGTCGCCTGAAGATGAGACTAAATCAGAAACATTCAAAGTTAAATCATCAACAGGTGCCTGAGCAGAAATGACAAATGAATCGTGTTCATATTCGTTAATTGCCTGTGCATATGATAATTTGATTGGGGCATTAATATCTTTCAGAATCTTACCCATGTATGCCAATTGCGAAATACGATCTTTTAAAAATGGCTCATAAACATCTATCTTCGATAAAATCAAATTTTCTGCGTTCTGGCTTGCTAAATTGTTTTGTGCATTTGCATCAGCCGTTATGCTGTCGGCAATATCGGCGGCAGCCTGTAAAGCAGAATGAAAATCACGAAGAGTATTTTGAAAAGCCTCTTCACTTTTTACTTCAGAAAGTCCGGTTGTTTTTTCATCAAACTGCTTCAGGTTTTTCTGCATCTGCTCATTGCCTGTAAACAAACGCGAAATATCTTCGAGTTTTGTTTTAATATTTTGTGATTGTGCCTTCAAAGCCTGACCATAGTTGTCGAATATAAGATAGCCAAAACCATCCGGCTCGTGATAACCGCGAGCAAGCCTTGACCAGCAGCCATTTTGATGTTGTTTGGGGGAAATCTCTGCACCCTGTCTTGTACGGCATATATTAATTTTCCAATGGCCGCCTTTTTCGGGTGGCAATACTTTTAAACTTGCGTAAGGTATTTCTACTTCAAGCGTCCAGCTTCCCTCATCAACTTTAGCAGCCGCTGACCATAGAATGTCAATTGTCGGATCCTGATCCAATGAATCGTACCTAACTGCATTGGAATTAACAGAAAGATGATAATATGCCGTTTGTTCGGGATTGGCCTGAATAAATAATTCTATGCAATCGTCATTGTAAACAGGGCCGTCATATTTTTTAATTTTTGTAACTAACTGATTAGTATTCGGTTCTTCGACTTCAACTCCCAAATAGATAGCAGATTGGGTATAAACAACATAAAATGAAGTTCCGGGATTTGTTAATTGTCCTGTTTGATAATCAACAAAATTTGAGGTTTTCTCACTGTTCTTCCAGCATTCATCTGTCAGCGATCCATCCAATACCGGAATTTGATTAACTTCAACAGCAGCGTATGCTCTTGGTACAAAAAACGTGTCTTCTTTGGCGGACACAACTTCAAGGCTGGAAAATATAACAAACAAAAACAATGTAACCTTTAGTACATTTAAAAGCTGTTTAAATCGCATCATAATTCCTTATAAAAAATTTCCGTTTACAGTTATCTTGAAACATCAACGCAATGAAACATACTTTTCATGAGCTTGCAGCAGTCGTTGACCCATTTCCTTAATTTGATCGCAGTTAAGATGTGAACAGACAGGATCAAGCCTCAGAGCCTGTAACGCCAATTCCCTGTTGTTCTCAAAGCAAGCTTTTACAGTCAAATTAAACACGTATGCCAAAGGCTCTATTAAACCAACAATGCTATCAGGCAATGCGCCGTAATTTAGAGGCGTTACGCTGTTTTTATCAATCATGCACGCTGTTTCAACAACGGTTCCTAATGGCAGGTTTGAAATCTGCCCCTTATTCTTAACATTGCCGACATCAATAAATTTCTTGCCGGTTAAATGAGCATTGATAATATCTGCTGCGGTTTCGCGGCTTCGCTCAAGGTATTTATCATTAATTTCACCTTTAAGCATTCTTTTAAGTGCATCCTCTCGATCCTTAAACATTTTTCGGCGATTTGAAATACTCGTTCGTTTGATATTGTATTTACGCAGATTCTTTTTATTTGTGATAAACCATGGAAAAGATTCGCATGTATGCCTGTCACCAAGATAAGGCAAATAATTTGTCATTCGGAAAAGCTCATCAGCAACATACCTGCCGCTTTTGAAACCCATGGAATCGCTGTGGTCGATTTTGAGCAAATCGGTTATAGACTTGGTTTGCAGCTTTTTACGAAGATCAGCAATAATATCGATATTGCCAACCCTGCCCTCTGTTATCCAAAAAAAGTGGTTCAACCCGGCATATTTCAAATAAATTTCATCTTCAGATTTGGCGCCATAAAGCTCCTGAAGGAAATGGATATTCTCAAAAAGTCCGTGGCAAAGGCCTATTACCGGCCCTGTACATAGCTGCTGAAGAACATCTGTTAACACCGGCATAGGATTTGTATAATTCAAAACCATCGCACCGGGACAGTATTTATTTAAAGAATTTGAAATATCGACAAATGCGCCAAAATTACGAATACTTCTTGCCCATCCGCCCGGCCCTTGAGTATCGCCAACCGTATGATAAATACCATACTCTTCCGGAATTGCGATATCATGGGCCATCGCGTCGAGGCCGCCTGTGGATATGGTAATAATAACATAGTTGGCGTCTTTTAATGCGTGGGCTTTGTTACTGGTCGTGATGATGTTACTCTCTATTTTTAATAATTTGCTGAGTTTATCCAAAAAGGCTTTATTTAAATCAGCCGGTTTTTTATTTATATCATAGAGAACATATTCGACATCCTGCAACGATTCTGTAAGAAGCATATCTTTGATAATTAATGGAGTCCATGCGTTACTGCCGCCCCCAATAATAACTATTTTGATTTTAGACTTCATAATACATTTTCAACAAACTAAACAAATTAATCTTTTTGCCAGGTTCCTACTTGTTCGACGATATGCCAATTAGTTCCATCAGACCTGATTTTAATTCTGCTTCCGATATCCTGTGACCATAATGCGTCAGCACCGCCGGGAAGAAGATTGCCGCACTTAAGTGTGATTTTGTGTGGAGAGGCAACTTCAATTGTATATTCGCTGTCTAATGATTTCGCCAGTGGATTAGTAAATGACAATACAATATCATCGGAAGCGCCGTGGTTAGTAATCTTTTGACCATTGTATAACTGTATTGAATTTACATCGATACTGGTTTTTGCCGCATAAACTGGATTATCAGAAAAATTCACTTTACAATAATTTTCAAACGGACCATTTCCTTTATAGAAACGCTTGTCATTTGGCATGTTTGTTTTTAATTCAATGTCGAGATTTTTTAAGCCGCCATTTTCACCCGCAAAATTGTCAATAAACAGCGCATAAGCGCCTTTACCGTCATCTGAAAAAATATTGACATTGCGCGCCGTAATGTTTCCGGCAAGCCGGTGTTCTTCACCTTCAAGTCTCATTCCGTTAGCGGCTTTCCATTTGCGTGATGTAATAGAGATACCGCTTCCATAAGCAGGTTCATTTTTTCCCTGGTTAGGATTAATTACATATAATCCATCTATCTTCGTTGGCAAATTAGCAGTAGTCATCCTGAAACCTGTGGCTTTTGAATCGAGAACTGTGCAATCATTGATAAACAATACGCCGGGCGTGTCACTGGGGCCGATGTAAATTCCAAAACCTCCGTTGTCATTCCTGCTTGTGCATCCGCGGAACGTAACTGAAACAGGCTGATTCTGACCGTCATCACGGCACATAAGAAAACCTTCCGCCTTATTGTTGTATGAAGTGCAGTCTTCAAAAACTATATTTTGAATGCAATCCGTAGGCTTGTCCGGTTCAATGTCAACGCCTGCCTGCGGTGCGGTACCGTTACTGTTTAAAAAAGTACATTTTTTAAATAAAATATTTGTTCCATTAGTAACAGCGCAGCCCAATCTTCTGTTATTATTAAAGGTGGAATTTTCTACATAGATTTGATCCGAAGGCTTAGTCCAATGAACTCCGATGAGCAAGCCGTCTCCCCAGCAATTATAAACATTAGCATCCTTTATAACTATGTTAGTTGCGCCTTCCAGCATTATTCCCATGCCATACTCTCCCGTCGTGCCGGTATGAGAATCGCGCTCACCTTCGATTGTAGGCCCATAAATTTTTACGTTATTCTTGCCTTCAATTTTCAAAATCGAATAACCAATTTTATCATTGGGTATGGCTTTTAATTTAGCGCCGATATCAAAAATCAAAGTTGTATCACTTGCAGGCTTCAATCCGCCGTACACTGTAACATTTCCATCTTTGTCGATAGTCTCATCAAAACCATCAATCGCGTACGTCCCGGCTGGAAAGCGGATTGTTTTTGCGCCGCAATCAAGAGCGGCCTGACAAATTGCTGTATCATCTATAGAATTTACATCGCCCCACCACTGCGGATAAACCTCTTTCAAATAATGAGGCCCAAATACAACTTTGCCTTTTCCCGAAAAAATCTTCTGTAAACCGTTAACTTCCATATTACCGTTGATAGTAATAGTATTTGATTCGGCTATATCGAAAACAGCACCTGGTTCCAATTTTAAATTAACATTCGAAGGTATCGTAATAGAATTATTGATTTTCCATGGGCCGGAAGCTAAAAATAAAGTTTTGCCGGATGTGCCTATCGACTCTAAGGCGGCCTTAATTACTGTATCGTTGAATCCATCTTTAGAATAATTTCTGGCATCTACAGATCGTGTATCGGAAGCACTTAAATCTGCTATTATAGAAAGAAGCACAATCATCATTATAGAAATAAACCTTTTGCCCATTATATTAACTCCTTTCGTTAGATACTAATTCCTTAGATATATTTTAATTAAAACTGATTTGCTGAACTTTCGATTTGGTTCAGGCATCCTATTGCCAGGTTCCTATCTGTTCGATGATATACCAATTAGTTCCGTCAGATTTAATTTTCAGCTTACTGCCAATTGTGTCCGAATAATAAGAAGACTTATCGCCGGGCAAAAGTGGGAAACCAGTCATATCAATCGTCATGCGATAAGCAGCTTTTACAACAAATGTAAAGATACTACCATTAGTTACTGTCTTAGGATCAGTTAAAGCTATCGTTATATCCCCCAAAGCATCAGCGTTCGTAATCGTCTGATGGATAAAACTTGCAGCATCGGTCGAACTTATATCTTTCGTTGTTGCATAAACTGGTTCATCAGGAAACCGCACGTTGCAATAGCCATGAAATGGTCCTTCACTTTTGAACATCCGCTTGTTGTTCGGCAAATTTGTTGTCAGTTCTATATCAATATTCTCTATGCCTGAATTAACCTTGGAATTGTCAGATTGCAGACACAACGCCCTTAGGGCCTTGCCATCTCTTGATTCCACATACACATTTTTTGCCGTTATATTTCCTGCCAATCTATTAGGATCGCCCATAAATACAACAAAGCCGCTTCCATACTCGACCGACTTCTGTGATGACTGGTTAGGGTTGAGTACATATAAACCATTTATTGTTATTGGCAAATTAGCCCATCCACAGCTAAATCCCGTCGTCTTGGGATTTATAACGTAGCAATCGCTAATGAATACCATTCCGCCATTTGTATTACTCGGGCCCTGGTCAACACCGAATCCAAAACCATCGTCTTTGCTCGTACAACCGCGGAAAGTAACTGAAATAGGATTGTCAAGTCCATCGTCTTTAGCAATCGAAAAACCGGTAGATACATTGTTAAATGAACGGCAATCTTCAAAAACTATATTCTGAATATAGTCGGTCGCTCGATCCGGCTCAATATCAACACCCTTCTGCGGGCTTGTGCCATTGCTATTAGAGAAAGTACATTTTTTAAACATAACATTTTTGGCATTCGTTACAGCACAACCAACCCTTCTATTATTGTCGAAATTGGAATTCTCCACATATACTCCATCTGGAGCACTGCCATACCCGCCAATGCATATACCATCACCCCAAAAATTGTATGAATTCACATCCTTTACAACTATGTTGGTTGACTGACCTCTTATCAGGATTCCAAAGCCCCATTCCCCGGTTTTGCCGGTATGCTCATACCGCTCTCCCTCAAGGGTCGCCCCATATATTTTTACATTATTCTTGCCTTCGATCTTTATTACCGAATAACCCTTTGAATCATTAACAATGGCTTTCAATTTCGATCCGGGATCAAAAATTAAGGTTGTATTACTTGCTGGCTGCAAACCACCCCATACGGTAACCTCCCCATCTTTGTCAAGAGTCTCGTCGACACCATCAATCGAATATATTGCAGATGGAAAACGAATTGTTTTTGCGCCAGAATTAAGGGCTGCCTGGCAAATTGCTGTATCGTCTATAGAATTTACATCGCCCCACCATTGCGGATAAACCTCTTTCAAATAATGAGGCCCAAATACAACTTTTCCTTTTCCCGAAAAAATCTTCTGTAAACCGCTAACTTCCATATTACCGTTGATAGTAATAGTATTTGATTCGGCTATATCGAAAACAGCGCCTGGTTCCAATTTTAAATTAACATTCGAGGGTATCATAATAGAATTATTGATTTTCCAAGAGCCTGACGCTAAAAACAAAGTTTTGTTGCTTGCGCCTATCGCCCCTAAGGCTTCCTTAATTACTGTATCGTTGAATCCATCTTTAGAATAATTTCTGGCATCTACAGATTGTGTATCGGAAGCGCTCAAATCTGCTAATATGGAAAGAAGCACAATCATCATTATAGAAACAAACCTTTTGCCCATGTTATTAACTCCTTTCATTAGATACTAATTCCTTAGATATATTTAAATTAAAACTGATTTGCTGAACATTCGGCCTGGTTCAGGCATTCTATTGCCAGGTTCCTATCTGTTCGACAATAAACCAATTTGTTCCATTAGACCTGATTTTTAATTTGCTGCCGGTTATATTCGAATAATAAGATGTCTTATTACCGGGTAGAAGCGAAAATCCAGTCATATCGATTGTCATGCCGTTAGCAGCTTTTACAATAAAAGTAAATTCACTTCCCTTCGATGCGGATTTAGCGGATGTAAGGGAAATAGTAATATCATTTGCGGCGCCTTTATTGGTGATAGTCTGGCCGATAAATTTTTCTGCCGCGGCAGCATTTAAGCTAACGGTCGTATCGTAAACCGGCTCATCAGCAAATCGTACATTGCAATATCCATAAAAAGGACCTTCATTTTTGAACATACGTTTGTCATTCGGCAGGTTCGTTGTAACTTCAAAGTCAATATTCTCTATACCTGAATTTGCCATTGAACTATCATTTTTTAAACATACGGCATATAAAGCCTTGTCGTCGGTTGATTCAACGCAGACATTCTTTGCCATAATATTTCCAGCATACCTGTCTGAATCGCCCATATAAACCACAATCCCGCTGCCGTATTCAGGCGAAGTTTGTGATGACTGATTAGGACTTATAACATTTAACCCATTTATCGTTATTGGCAAATTAGCCCAACCGCAGGCAAATCCTGTTGTCTTTGGATTTATAACGTAGCAATCGCTAATGAATACCATTCCGCCATTTGTATTACTCGGGCCCTGGTCAACACCGAATCCAAAACCATCGTCTTTGCTCGTACAGCCTCGAAAAGTAACCAAAATTGGATTATCAAGTGCGCCATCTTTAGCAATCGAAAAACCTGTTGAGATATTGCCGTAAGAATAGCAATCTTCAAAAACAATGTTCTGAATAAAATCGGTAGCATGATCAGGTTCGACATCGACACCTTTTTGTGGGCTTGTGCCGTTGCTGTTCGAGAAGGTGCATTTTCTAAACAGAACATTTTTTGCGTTTGTTACCGAACAGCCGTTACGTCTGTTGTTATTAAATATAGAGTTTTCAACGAATACGCCATCAGAAGGAGGATTCCAATGTGTGCCGATAAAGATGCCATCCCCCCAGCAATCATATACATTGGCATCTTTTACAATGATGTTAGTCGATGCGTTTTGTATCAATATTCCCATCCCGAATTCACCGGTTGTACCGGTATGTGTGCTTCTTTCGCCTTCAATCGTGGGAGCGATTACCCTTACATTATTTTTATTATCGATTTTAATAACTGAGTATCCGACTTCACCATTGGTTATGGCTTTTAACTTAGCACCCGGCTCAAAAACCAAAGTAGTATTACTTGCCGGCCTCAATCCACCGTACAATATCATATTACCTTCATTATCCAGGTTTCTGTCCACGCCATCGATAGAATAAACCGCAGGTACAAAGCGAATTGTTTTTACGCCGCAATCAAGAGCCGCCTGACAAGCCTTCGTATCATCAATACCGCTTATCTGCGACCACCATTGCGGGTAAGCGTCCTTAACTAATGAGCCGAAAATTACGTTTCCTTCGCCGGAAAATATTTGATTTACAGGTGTTTCAATCGGCCCATTGATCGTAACCGTCTTTCCGTCAGATATGTTGAGGATTGCACCTTGCTGAAATTTGAGATTTATATTTTCAGGTATTATAATGGAATTATTAATCTGCCATGTACCCTCGGCAAGCAGAAGCGTCTTCGCAGATGACCCTATTGCACTTACTGCCTGCGAAATTGTTGTATCATTCAGCACCCCTGAATTAAAATTTCTTGCGTCTACCCATGGCAGTTTTGTTATGGATTGACCCGGCTCATCTAAATATTGCAGCGCGAGAATCGAGACATCAACCAGATTTACAATTTTATCCCCATTAATATCGCCCGGCAAATAACCTGTAGTTTCAGGTATTATTTCAGTTTCCTGAATGGGCGTAATTGTTGTTTTATTGTTTTCTGAATCATATGTCGCGACGATACCGCGAGTATCTCCCCATTGCGGATCGCTGCTTCCCGCTCCTCTGTCAAGGATAGCAGTTCCTGCCCAATAATTATTTACGGTGTAAGTAATATCTCCATTTATAATTAATTTGCCTTTGTCGCTGGTAAAATTTATAAATTGGCGCCCATTTCCTCCGGGTGCTGCGTAAAGACCAAGGGTATTTGCTGAAACAGTTCCTCCGATATTGATATATTGCAATCCCGGCCTGTTTCCATTGAGAAAATAGCCGCTAATATTAAGATTTGCGTTTTCATCAATCGTAAGAGTGCTACGATTTGAGGCGGTACCATAATAACCCATGTCAAAGTTCGAGGGAGATACTGTAAGATTTGCGCCGGACTGAATTGTAAGCGTTACGTTAGTTTTTGTTCCGGTATTATACATTGTTAAATCGGTAGTTACCCCGTTTGTTCCTGAATATATCATGCAGTTGCCCGATGAAGGCGCAACATCCGTGATATATACATTCCGAGTCGAATTGGGAACTCCGCCATTCCAGTTTGTTGAATAGGCCCAGTTAGTGTTTAACCCTCCAATCCAGGTTGTTGTTGCGGCAAATACATTTGCTGTAAATAAAACAAAAGCTGTAAATAATGCTTTTTTATACATACTCATATTTACCCTGCCTTTTAAACTTCATGTCGTCTATGCTCCCGTATTGCTCCACTGTTTCGCCAACAGCTTTTAGATTTTCACATGGAGTACCATAGACTGTATCATCATCCGTACCAAGCATAAATCTGCCGCCGGATAACATCTTTGAAAGCACGTTCTTGGTTTTTTCTTTAATTTCCTCGATGCTTGAGGTTGCTAAAAAATTAGGAGCAAGTCCGCCGCCGATGATTGTGATATTGTTCTTCAATCCTTTGCATAACTTGTCGATAGTATCATCCTGACCCAAATCTGCAACACCATAAAGAGCATCGATATTAGAATCGTTTATCATATTAACAATGCCCCACAAAGGCTCGCCGCTGGTATGATTGGTGTATAATTTGCCTTTGGAATGTAAAATCTCCGCATATCGTTTTGTATATGGCAAATAATACTCATTGAAAATATTAGGAGAAATCATGCCCGTTCCGGTTACCGCTGAATCATTAAATACCTCTCCCGGCGTATCAGCCATTATTTTATAAATTTGCTGATTCCTGGCATCCATAGCGGTTACGAGATCATCGAAAATATTCTTATTATCCTGAATAATATAAACAGCATTCTCCAGTTTTAAATAATGAAGAAGCATATCTTTCAACGGAGGCGGCGGAACATATAAAAATATTACTCCTGCCTGGCCGAGAATCTTGAGATGTTCAAATAATCTTTCATCAAGCTGACAAGTTTGATTTTCAACTACGTATTGAAAAACTTTCATATCTTCTGCTCTTTCAAGCAGCATCTTTGAATGAAACCAGGTTTTTGCGACATCCGAATAACTGGTTTCTTCCGCGATAATTCCTACCGGCGTTCGGTATTCAGTTCTGTGTTTATTATCGCTTTGACTTCGATGTATTTCTACTTTTGCCGAACAATTCAGATTATAAAAAAGTGCGCTCCATTGTAAATAATCGGCTTTGATCACGTTATTATAAAAATCGATTCGTGTTTTAAGGCCTTCCGCAGATAAATAATCTGCGCCTGCAGTATAATCTGGCACCGAACCAAAATATGAGTATGAGCATAACGGCATCCATGGAATTCGATCCGGCTGCTGACCTTTTAAAACCGCCAGAATTCTTTGTCTTGATGTCATTTTGTCTTTTTTCGAATTCATCTTCAAGATATCCTTATGCATAGAATTTATTGCCAGGTTCCGATTTGCTCTACAATATACCAATTGCTTCCATCAGCTCTAACCTTCAGCCTGTCGCCTACCGTAGTAGAATAATAACTGGTTTTATTTCCGGGCAAGAGAGGATAGCCTGACATGGCGAGAGTTATGCGATATGGCGATTTCACTTCAAACGTAAATTCGCTGCCGTTGGATACCGATGCCGGAGCGGTTAATACAACTGTAATATTTCCTGCTGCCCCCTGATTGGTAATAGTCTGTCCGATATATTTTACCGCTTCTGTTGAGCTTACGTTACCTGTCGCATTATAAACCGGATTATCAGGAAAACGCACCCTGCAATAGCCCTTAAACGAATCAACACTGTCAGCTTTAAAAAATCGTTTATTGCTTGGCATATTCGTTGTCAGTTCTATATCAATATTTTCGATACCGGAATTTGGTTGAGAACTGAAATGATGCAGGCACAATGCTTTTATAGCCTTCCCGTCAGTGGATTCCACATGAACATTTCTTGCGGTTACATTGCCTGCAAGCCTGTTGTCATCCATCATTAAGACAACAAGACCGCTTGCGTATCTTGCCCATGATTCATCAAGACCATCCTGATTGGGATTAATTACAGTAAGTCCATTTATTGTTACGGGCAAATTAGCTGAACCGGTGGCAAACCCATTTGATCTGGCATTTATGCTATAACAATCGGTGATAAAAACCATTCCTCCGTTGGTATCGCTTGGGCCTTGGGCAATGCCAAAACCGGTACTATCACCATAACTTGTACAGCCCCGGAAAGTAACCGAAAAAGGATTATTAAGCGGACCATCTTTTGCAATTCCAAAACCTGTAGCCGCGTTGTTATATGAACGGCAATCTTCAAAAACAATATTTTGAATGTAATCCCCGGCGTAATCCGCTTCGACATCAACACCATTCTGCGGGCTTGTGCCATTTGTATTCGAGAAGGTGCATTTTTTAAAAAGAACATTTCTGGCGTTCGTAATTGAGCACCCCTGTCTTCTGTTATTATCGAAGATTGAATTTTCTACGTAAACATCTTCCTGCGTTCCGCCGCCGATACAAATTCCATCGCCCCAGCAGTCGTAAACGTTTGCGTCTTTTATAACAATCCCTTTTGACTGGTCTTGTATCAAAATTCCCATTCCCCATTCGCCGGTTGTTCCGGTATGAGTCTTGCGATCTCCCTCAATCGTCGGGCCATATATTTTTACATTTTTCACGTCTTTAATATTTAGGACGGCATAATGGGCTCTGTCGTTTGTAATCGCTTTTAATTTCGATCCTTGTTCAAAAATCAAGGTTGTATTGCTTTTAGGCTGCAAACCGCCGTATTCAATAATTTGCGGGTCATGAGGAAGAATATTATATGTGCCAGGCAAAAAGCGAATTGTTGCAGCTCCGCTGTCGAGAGCGGCCTGACATACGTTATTATCGTTCACTGTACCGACATTACCCCACCATTGCGGGTAAGCCTCTTTTACAAGCGAACCAAGTTTAACAGTTCCATCTCCTGAAAAAATCTGTCTGACAGATGATTCAATGTTGCCATTGATCGTTAATGTTCTGCCGCCGGATATTTTTAAAATTGCTCCATGTTCGAATTTCAATGTTATGTTCGATGGTATCGTGATTGAATGTGTTATGTACCACATACCGGCAGCCAAAAAAATAGTTTTTTCAGATGGCCCTGCCGCATTCAATGCTCCGGTTATTGCCGCACCATCATAATCGTTGTAATTTCCATCATGATAATCTCTTGCGTCTATCCATGGAACGTCAACGCCCCAGGAGCTTACAGATATAAATAATATCAAGAATAAAATTGTTAATTTTTTCATATTTAATTCCAGCTTCCGATTCTTTCGATGATGCGCCAATTAGTTCCATCTGCCCTGATTCTTAATCTGTCGCCCACGGTTGTTAAATAGTACGATGTCTTATTGCCGGGCAGAAGAGGATATCCAACCATGCTAAGTGTTATTCGATATGGCGATTTCACTACAAAGGTAAATTCGCTGCCGTTAGATACAGATGCAGGCGCTGTTAATACTACTGTAATGTTAGCCGTTGCACCTTCATTTGTGATAGTTTGACCAATATATTTAGCAGCTTCGATTGAACTTACATTTCCCGTTGTCGCAAACACAGGCTCATCAGGAAAGCTTACATTACAATAACCTAGAAATGACGACGCGCTGTCAGCCTTAAACATACGCTTATTATTTGGCATATTCGTTGTCAATTCGATATCAATATTCTTGATACCGGAATTTGGCTGCGAACTGTAATGATGCAGGCATAACGCTCTTACGGCTTTACCATCAGTTGATTCGACATGAACATTTCTGGCAGTAACATTACCTGAAAACCTGTTATCATCGTTCATCAAAACCACAAAACCGCTTGCATATCTTATCCATGATTCACCAAGATTATCCTGATTGGGATTTGTTATAGTTAAACCATCAATCGTTATAGGCAAATTTGCCGAAGAACTGCTGAATCCTGTACTTCTGGCATTTATACTGTAACAGTTACTAATAAAAACCATTCCTCCACCGTTTGAGTCACTGGGCCCTTGAGAAATACCAAAGCCCATATTATCGCCATTACTTACACATCCTCGAAAAGTAACTGATATCGGATTGTTGAGTCCTCCATCTTTAGCCAATCCAAAACCGCTGGCCAAATTATTATATGAATAGCAATCTTCAAAAACTATGTTTTGAATATAAGAAGTAGCCTTATCCGGTTCTACATCCACGCCTGCCTGGGGACTAGTGCCATTGGTATTGGAAAAAATACATTTTTTAAATGATATATTTTTTCCTTGCGTAATAGAACAGGCATTACGTCGGTTATTATCAAATATGGAATTTTCAACATACACTCCATCCGGAGGAGGATTCCAATGAATACCAACATAAATGCCGTCTCCCCAGCAATCATATACATTAGCGTCTTTTATCACAATGCGAGTCGATGCATTACTTATCATTATTCCCATTCCCCACTCACCTGTTGTGCCAGTATGAGTATAGCGATCGCCCTCGATTGTGACGCCATATATTTTTACATTATCTTTTTTATCTAGGAGTATAACGGAATAACTCGGTTTGTCGTTTGTGATCGCTTTTAATTTCGAGCCTTGTTCAAATATCAATGTTGTACCACTTGCAGGCTTTAGGCCGCCATAATCATTGGTTATATTATCAACCGGATTGATATTGTATGTTCCAGGCATAAAGCGAATCGTTTTGACCCCGCAATCAAGTGCCGCCTGACATATATTATTATCGTTCACTGTACCAGGGGGCCCCCACCATTGTGGATAAGCCTCTAAAACTGACGGGCTAAGATTTACTTTGCCTGCACCTGAAAATATCTGACTTATCGTGGCCTCGATATTTCCATTTATTGTTAATGTTTTTCCTGCGGCAACGTTAAGGACCGCGCCATGTTCAACCTTTAAATTTATATTTGCAGGTATGATAATCGAATTGGTTATTTCCCATGTGCCTGATGAAAGCATTAGTGTTTTAACAGATGAGCCAATTGCACTTACCGCTTCATTGATTGTTATGTCGTTCAGGTTGCCATTATTATATATTCTTGCGTCTATCCAGGCGAGTTTCGTACCGCTGCCGTCCGAAGGTTCAAGCCATTGCTCAACCACGCCGAATATATCGAACAAGTTAACAACGCCGTCACCATTAATATCCCCTGTAAAATAACTATTACCTTCAATATCGCCTTGAACAACAGTTGATGAAAACAACACGATATTTAAAAGAATTATTATTGATTTGATATACAATTTGCACCTTAGTCATTTAAGTGTAGCGCTTAGCATTGAATAAAACGTCTGACAAAACTATAATGATTCACCCTCACGTTTGGGGCTATATTCCCTTCGGTCAAATATCCACAAAAGGTCGGGATTATTTTTGCTGGCCCATCCAATTTTCCCTTTTTGCTCAGAATAATCTCTTATATTAGCAAGCGTTATAGTTCTCTTGTCTCGCCATATTTGTGTTTCTGCATGCCCGTCAGCAAAACCCCAGTTGCTTCTGTTATAATGCCAGGGAGCTACTACATTATTCCATACAAGCCCTCTATCGTTGTCTTTCGCATCTATATCCCAACAACCTTGATTCCATCCTCTCGAATCAGTTGCTTCCACAAAGACATATCTGCGCGCTGGTGTTCTGATTTGGCTGATCATTTTAGCATTTTTCACATACCACCACGGCGCATTCATCCCTGCGCCAATATTATAACTTCGTCTGGCAGGTTGTTTACCTTTATTATCTTGCAGTCTTGGGTCGCCTCCGCAATGATATACATCAAGAGTCTTAACGTAAGAATAAAGCAAACCTTTTTTAATGCCTCTTTCTTTATCAGCCAGAGGAGCGTCAGCCCAACTGCTGCCATCGAATGAAACTAAAGTTCCACTTTCATTAGATGGCGCTTCAACCCATGAATACCACATATCGCTTGTTATCTGGGGATTGTTAGATGTGCCGCTTACCCCTGCATACCCGCCAACTAATCTTCCAGAATTACTTGTTGCATAAGTAGTCCATGCTATCGCTAATTGACGTATACTGCTTTGGCATACGACACATCGCGCAATATTCCTGGCTTTATTTAACGCTGGTATCAAAACAGCCAAAAGCATTGCTATGATTGAAATTACCACTAACAATTCAACCAACGTAAACCCGCGAACAGTTTTATAATTTCTCATTTTGCGTTTCCTATTCTCATAGACGGCTTTTTATACTTCACTTATCCTTATGCCGATTATATATGGTGCCCGCACTTTTATTAATGCAGACACCATATTGAAAACTGTTTAAATTAAATCAATGCTGCCAGATTAAAAATTACCGCATGCTGCTGCCGGCTCGAATGCACATGTCATCCAATTCTCGGCAATCAGAGCGAAATCTTCAAAATCCACATCGCAATCGCCGTCTTCATCACCTGCAAAGCGTAATCCACCATTGCATACCGGTGTAATCGTGTGGAATTTCCATGTAGGACCTGTAACCGTGATCGGACCCGGGAATACTTCGTCAACACGCCAATCGTAGGCCCTGCCGTAAAGCAGTGTAGGTGCATAGGTTGTAGCCGCCGGTGCATTAATTGTCGAAACCAAAGCCCATGCCCCGTTTCGTTCACGCATATAAACCAGGTGACTTGTAGCTGCCGGATCGCTTGTCCAGTTCAAAGTTATGTTTGTCGCTACTTCCGGAGAATCAGTATCTGTCGGGCTTACAAGAACTGCTGCCCCTGCCATTGTTGTATCGAAAGTCCATACATCGCCGGTAATAGTGATTGGATTACCAAAATTAGCGTCAGTTACATCTACACGCCAATAATATGGTGTTTCGGAAAGCAGATTGCCGCTTGGATCGTATGATGTCGCTGAACCAACATTAACACCGCTTCCCATAGCTGAAGGATTTGTACTCAAATATACTTTGTATGCCAGAGCATCTCCTGAGGATTTAAGAGGAGCTGACCATGATAATACTGGAGTAACAGTGACATCGATCGCTTCGTCTTCAGGAACTGGATCTATCGCAGCTTTTGCGTTTTCTACATACTTTAAAGATTTAAATGTTGTAGTGTCAGTTCCAGCATCATATTCAGATACGAAACCGTAGGTAACGCCCCATTCCGGAACAATCTCACCATCCAAAACACCACTTGCAAAATCTCTGTCAAGCCAATAACGCGCCCACCATGTGATATACCATGGATCTGAATAATCCCCTTTAAGAACTAATTTACCTGTTCGCTCTGTAAAATTAATTATGATACGAGCATCTTTATTAAAGCCAAGATTACGGGCTTTAACGGTACCAGCAAGATTAACAACAGATCTGCCCTGCCTGTATGCGTTCAGGAAATTACCGAAAGGTGCGGCACCGGCCACATCCAACAATGCGCCTTGTTCAACGTTAAGAACTGAATTAGCTTCGGTTGCAGTGTAGCCAAGTTCAAAGTTATACATATTCGTTGTCAAACTTGCGCCGGATTTAATTGTGAGTGATGCTGCTGATTGTGACGATCCGGCTCCTGCATCAACCATTGCATCGTTTGCCAATCCAACAGTGCCGAGATAAATAACGCAATTTCCGTCATTGATTGACACCATATCCTCTTCGTTTGGCATCCAATAAGAGCTCCAATTGTCATCCAAACTCCAATCATCGCTGATAGTTCCCAGCCAAATCGCATTTAGCGCAAATACATTCACGCTCAAAAATAAAACAACAATCAAAGATATAATTTTTTTTGTCATAATATACCCTCCTTTAACCTGGGTTAAAAAAAGTTTTAAAAAGGCCAACGTATCCTTCTGAAAACCAGATTTTTTCTTTATTTATTTTTCCTAATCAAAACCAATCCAAGACCTAAAAGCAACATACTTGCTGGTTCTGGCACTGCGGCAAAAGTTGTTTTACCATCAGCATAGCTGACTGCTAAATTCCAGCCTTCTTCGCCATAAGCGACTCCATTATGGAGCATCCACGGCAGCCAGTTATTGGCATACCATGATACATCGCCTTCTGGAATGTTTGAAACGGTAATAGAGCCTGCGTCACCGATAAAGTCCACATAAACCGGGTTTGTCTTGCTGAAACCAAAGCTTGCCGCGTTAACTGTTCCGCCAATATTAACGTACTGTGGTGACAATCTATTGCCATTAATAAAATAACCCGCGACTGTCAATGAAGCGCCTGCTTCAAGATTGAGAGTACCGCTCTCAGTACCCGCATAATAATTTAATTCAAAGTTGTACGACGTAACATTTAAACTTGCCCCAGCCTTGATCGTAATTGACTGATTACCGCCTGAACCACTATTGGCCGACATTCCATAATCCGCACATACAGCACTTGTACCGGAATAGATCGTCAGATCGCCTGAACCTGGATAACCTGACCGGTTATCAGCATCTGTTATCCACAACATGTCACCTGCTGCAGGAACTATGCCGCTCCACCAATTGTCGGGATTTGCCCAATCATTATTTGTTCCGCCATAATATGATTGATTTATGGCCATTACATTACTTACAGTCACAACCATTAATAAAATAATAATCTTCTTCATAACTCTTCTCCAAAATAAAACAGCTTTTAAATTTGGCGACGCACCAAATAATTGCTAATTTTTATAAATCATTTTTTAAATGGAATACATGTTTCGCCAAGCGATAAAACCCCCGGAACCTCTTGAAATGTGCAAATGTTCGATTTGACAGCCCTTACAACCGCCTCAACCGTCATTTGCGCAACATATTCACTTTGAACGCTTATACAAGTCAGCTTCGGTGTAAATCCATGCGTAAGTCTTTTATCACCGATAGCTATCATGCTTATATGTTCAGGAACCTTTAAACCACTCGTTACCATTTGAGCCATCAACCTGTAACTGTGTTCCGTTCCTAAACTTACCATTGCTGTCGGCTGCTGGGGCATATTCCTGATGTTATTAACCAATTCATTCATATTCCCAGTTGTATACCCAAGCATTTCAGTACACACATCGGCCTCCTGTGAAGCCGCTTTTAGGCCGGCGTCAAATTCCTGACACAAAACAGGCAATGTCGTATCAGTACATACAACGCCGACAATATGCTTATGGCCGAATCCCGCAAAAAAACCTGCTGCCTGCAATACTGCTGATTTATAGTCCAAAGTGATTTTGCTCAAACCTTCTTCATTACTGCAAATCGTCCCGCCAATAACAACGAAATGTTTGACATTTTTTCGTAATATATTCAGAAGGTTGTCATCAATATAGCCCATCAAAATAACGCCATTAAGTCCTTCAGACCATTGTGTAATATGCTGCTCTTCACCTTGCTGGCCTGTAAAGTAAGTATCAAACACAATATTTATCCCACTATTGTGAGTGTATTTTTGAATATCCAATTGCACAAGATGATTGAAATGTGAATTGAGCGAACTTCCGGCAAAAAGAAAACCTATCTTGTATTCACATGCAGCTTTGGCGGATTTTTCATAGGCTGATGCATCTTGAACAAAAATACCTTTACCGTGTACGCTTTTCAGCAAGCCTTCATTTTGCAGCACCTCTACTGCTTGCCTGACGGTCGTCAATGCAACTTTATGCTGATTAACCAATCTCTCCTGCGATGGAACACATTCACCAATTTTAAACTTTCCATCAAGTATATCCCTGCGAAGCTTTTCTGCCAGTTGAACATACTTTGGCAATCGCCGAGATTTTATGGTCGTTAACGTTTCCGTATTATTCATAAGTGTATAATAGTAATTCACAACTGTTAAGTCAAGCTTTTTATACTGATTTTATAAAAAATCATAACTACTTACTATGCAATCAGTTACAACGTTTAATATCCGGACAACACTCATATCATTATGTTTTTTTTAAACCAAATTTAACAGAATTTCAACGCCTGTCTTGAACCATAAACCACCTCATTCATATGAGTTGTAATTGATAATTATTTTTCTCTGAACTTGCGCTGCAGCAACCCCATCTCCAACAGTGTTACTCAGTAAAGGCCAATTGCCTCCGCTATAAATCCTGTCAAGTATTTCGATAGCCGATTGTTGAAATTTTATCCCGAACTTGCGGCCGTTTGGCATGTCAATAGACTATTGCATGTCTTCCTGCATCTCTGAATTTTGTAAACTATTCCTTGTTAAAAATCTAAAAACGTAACGCTGTGCGGTCTGAATAAACCTGCTGATTTCAGTGACATTCTTCGGCACACTATGAATACGCAACTACAGATAGTTACAATGCGTTTTTAAAGCAAAAAAAATAAGACTTGCAAGTCATTAACAAGTGAATAAAAAGTTATTAACAACTTGCCACCAAGTGAAGACTGACCCACTTTGTTAATTTGATATCAAGAAATGGCTGACAACTGTATACACCGCTCACTGATTAACCTTTTGACAAACTTTTATTTATAGTTTTTGAACACGAGGTTAGCCTGAAAGACTGTTGCAAATTTTGTTGCAAGTCTCTTTCGGATTGCTAAAAGGTAAAGAGCCGAAAACCGATAAGTGTTTGTCAGTAAAAGAACTATCAATTATAAATCAGCCATCTCAATCTAACGACCTCTGGGTTACAAGTTCCAAATATCTTGTAAGTACTTGCCAATAAACGAGTAATAATTGCATAATAAAGACTTATAAATCCTGACCGAAGCCGAACCGTACATGGCTGTTCGCATTTTGTTGCGCGCGCCCTTGGCTGGGTTAATCCATACATGCTTTTTCGGCACTGCAGAGTTTAGATAAGAATGGTCGGATATTATTCTGAAGTCCCCTGCTCAAGAGCTGTTTAATCAATGTCTATAGCAGCATTTTTCTTTTGGGATTCCAATGCCGCCGTGAATAATTTATGACTTAACGCCGCTTCGTCAGGAGTTACGCAGCCTGAAAATTTGTTCATCGGTTTACCATGATGAAGCTCATATAAAAATGCCGCCCACATCTGAAGTATTGAATCAGAAAATCCAGACTGGAAAATCCCGCCGGTAATGGATTTGAAAGCCGTCTCGTGACCCATATCAATTATCTGCCATGCCTGCTCGCCGCCAGTGTATTCCAAAACCTCGAGTGTATTAATTTGCTTGCTCGACCAGCGGGCAGAAGTTTTCGTTCCTAGTATTTCCAAATACCATGTATTTTTATTTCCCGGAGCTATACGTTGGGTTTTTATAGTCCATGGAAATTGCAGTTTCATATTTTTATCCTCGGCAAGACAAAATAAGGTCGCATTATCCCACGTTTCACAAGCAGCCATGCCGCCCTTTCCATCGGGTCTTTCTTTAACTATATTGGAAAGAATCGCCCGAACATTTTTTGGTATCCAGCCGGCGCGAAAAGGCATGTGGCAGGCATGCATTCCCAAATCGCCCATGCAGCCATATTCGCCGTTGAACTTTAACATTCTTTTCCAGTTAATCGTCTTATTGAAATCTAAATCGCTCGAGTGCAGAAAACCGCTGTTGACTTCGATTATTTCCCCAAAAACACTTTTTTCAATCATTTTGCCGATTTTCTGGACGGCTGGAAAAAACGGCGATTCACTCGAGCATCTGACAAATACATTTGGATGTTTTTTGATACATTCAGAAATTTTTTCATTATCCGCTTTATCAATACCGAATGGTTTTTCGCCCAATAAATGTTTGCCTGCTTCTATCGCGTCACAATAAAGTTCCGCGTGAAGATTATGCGGCACGGCAATATAAACAGCTTCAATTTCAGAATTTGCAAGAAGCTGTTTATAATCGTTTGTAACCTGTTTTATTGAATTAAAATTATCTGTGTACCATTTCAATATTTTGTCGCTTGTATCGCAGACAGCAACAATCTCCGGTTTTACATCCATTTCAGGAAGATGACACCAACGGGCTACTGCACTTGCAAATTCCCTGCCCATAAGGCCGCAGCCTATAATTCCGAATTTTACTGTTCTCATTTGAGCAATTCCTTTTCTGTTTCACCAATTGCTTCATCGATAATATCAAGGCCTTTAAGCAAGACTTCATCTTCCATAATGATTGGAGGAGACATTCTTAAAATATGGCCTGCCGGTATCCACGCAAGACCTTTTTGGAAAGCTTTTTGATAAACAAGAGTGCCGGCCTTATCGAACGGTTCTTTTGTTTTTTTATCTTTAACAAGCTCGATACCCATGAGGCAGCCTTTTGCGCGGACATCGCCGACGATTGGATGTTCTGCTTTCATTTTTTCCATTCTCTTTAAAGCAAGCTCGCCAAGATAAGTTGAACGCTCAAGCAGGTTTTCGTCTTCGATAGCTTCAATGCAAGCCAAAGCCGCCGCGCAAGCCATCGGGTTGCCACCATAGCTGCTCGATGCAGATATCGATTCAAACGATTCTTTATATTGTTCACGAACAGCAACGCAAGTTACAGGGAAACCATTACCGAAACCTTTTCCGATTGTAACAATATCAGGAACCACGCCCCAATTTTCCATGCAAAGCCATTTGCCGCATCTGCCGAAACTTGTGAGAACTTCATCAATCATCAAGAGGATTTTTTTCTCATCGCAATATTTGCGAAGTTTCGGGAAGAAATCATCCGGCGGCATAACCGAACCGCCCCAGCCCTGAATCGGTTCAAGTACAAAACCGGCTACATTGCCAACAGTACCTTTATCAATATATTCATCGAAAAATTCAATATACTTTTCGGTATCAACAGAACCATCCACTCTAGTGAACATCGGTCTGTATGTATTTGGCCTTGGAACCATATGCATTCCAGGTGCTCTGCAGGGGCCGTAAACAAATGAACGAATATGGCCGAGCGAAACGCCGCCATAGGTTTTGCCATGGTAATCATAGAAACATGATATCATTTCACTTTTTCCCGTAGCTGCGCGAAGGACACGCTGGCCTGCTTCAACGGCGGTTGTTCCGGAATCATAGAATTGGAAACCATTTAAATCGCCGGGTAGAATTTCAGCAAGTTTTTCAACTAGCTTTGTTTTAATCTCAGTTGTAAAATCATGGCAGTTCATTAACTTGCCTGCCATTTTTTGGACAGCTTCGGTTACTTTAGGGTGACAATGCCCGAGAGTAGTTACATAAATGCCTGATGAAAAATCAATGTATCTGTTGCCGTCAACATCGACCAATTCACAGCCTTTGCCGTAATCAAAAACGACCGGAAAAAGCTTTACCTGACTGCTTAAACCTTTGAAATACTTTGTGCATCTTTTGTGCAATTCTTTTGATTTCGGTCCCGGAGGAGTTATCTTTACATTTGGTACTTCATTCAAATTGAGATGAGCCCACCCGGGTGCTGCTGAAATTTTCTTATTTTTTTGCATTTTTGCTCCAATTCTAAATATCAAATTTTACAAATTATTATCTTTGTTCCGGTTTTTTCCAATTCTGCCATTCGCTCTTTTGTGATATTACTATCAGTTATAAACGCCTCTGCCTCCGAAAGCGTTCCGTTAGAAGCGAGATCTGTACGGCCTATCTTAGAACTATCGGAGAGAATATAAGTTTTTTGGGCGCGGCGACGAATCTTCTGGTCAACTTTGGCTATTCGCATATCTGCATTAAATAATTCGCCATTTAAGCCGATTCCATCAGCCCCCTGAAAAGCCAGATCAACCATAAACATATCAAGAACCTTCTCGGCAACCACACCAGTTAAATCAGGACTGCCCTTTCTTAATATCCCACCAAGAAGAACTGTTTGCACACCTGCAGAAAACTGCAATATCGATGCCACTGCGAGACTAGGTGTAATTACTGTCAAATCACTAAAATCTTTTAGCAAATACGCAAGCTCGAGCGTGGTCGTACCAGTATCAATAATAATCTTACTGCCAGGTTTAATAAATTCTAAAGCCTTTTTGGCGATAGCATTTTTTGCTTTTTTGTTGGCACTGCGCCTTGCAGCAAAATCAAACTCGAATTCCATTCTTTCGGCGGGCATGACGCCCCCATGTGTTCTGGTTATATGGCCCTGGTTCTGGAGTTTATTTAAATCACGATGAATTGTCATATCACTGACATTAAATTTCTTCGCCAATCTACTTACATCAAAGACCTCTCCTGCCTTTATCATCCGGCATATAGCATTTTGTCTTTCGTGTGAAATAGATTTTTGTGCCATCTGCAATTCCAATATATGTTAATTTAATACAAAAATAACATATTATAACATTATTGTCAACAACTAAAAAAATAATTAGGCATTTTTTTGTATTACACTTGACTTATTTCTAAATTGGTTATAACATTTAAATAATACTAAATCGAGTTAAAGAATGCCGGAATACAACAGATTATATAACTCTTTAAGAGAACAGATTTTAGACGGCTATTATGCCGCCGGTCAGATAATCCCACCAGAAAGGTTGTTGTGTAAAAGCTTCGGAGTCTCAAGAATTACAGCAAGACATGCGATAAGACTTCTGCAGGAACAAGGACTTGTTGAAAGGTTTCAAGGCAGAGGAACTTATGTACGCAGTATTAATCCGAAAAAAGTATCTATTGTAAATTGTGATTTTTCAGGTTCGATTCGCAAAAACGCCCCGGAAATGACAAGGAAACTAATTTGTTTTGAAAAAATCCTGCCCCCGCAGCAAATCGCTGAACAGCTTCTTCTTAATAAAAATGAAGAATGTATGCTGGCGAAAAGAAGCGATATTATGAATAATGAGCCGCTCGCTTTTGACCGAGCTTATATACCTTTAAAATATTCATCGTCTCTAAATGAAAAACTGCTTGTGAAAATAGATTTTCTGGAGATGTGGACGAGATCAGAAAAAATAAAGATTTCTTATGGTACTCAAAATATTGAAGCTACGGGCGCAAGCAGCGAAGATGTTGAAATATTAAACGTCAAACCTGAAAGTCCGATGCTATTTGTTACTGACGTTGTATTCAATTCAGACGGCAAAGCTGTGGCGGTTTTCGAATCTGTATATCGCGGTGATAGAATAAAATTTATTTCAACAAACTCTAAAGGCAAAGTAAATGTCAACGCTGTTGATTAAAAACGCAAATATTGTTTTTCCAGACAAAATAAGCAGGAATTCGGCTGTACTCATTGTTGATGGTAAAATCGCGAAAATATATTCCTCAAAGAATACGCCCGATAAACGAGTTAATGAGATAATAGACGCAAACGGCAATTATCTCGCTCCAGGATTCATAGATTTACATATCCACGGTCTGCAAAATTTCTTAATAGATAACGGCACAGAAGAGTTAAATGAAATATGCAAAATTCTGCCGCAATATGGTGTAACAGGTTTTTTGCCGACAGTCTGCCCCCTGCCAAAAGGAAAGGACTCTGAATTTCTCTCCACACTTTCAAAGGCGGAAACTACTGGAGCACAAATTTTAGGCTTTCATCTTGAAGGGCCATTCCTGACATTGACAGGCGCACTGTCGGAAGAAGCATTGGGAAAAGCAGATATTGAGAGAATAAAAAATCTAATAACTGCGGCTAAACCTTATCGAGCAATTTTCAGTATTTCTCCGGATTTCGAAGATATAACAAAGTTAATACCTGTAATGGCCGAAAATGGACTTCCTGTTTTTATTACTCATACAGCAGCCAACGTAAAACAAACTATGGATGCAATAAAAGCAGGCGCAAGTCACGCTACGCATTTTTATGATGTATTTTATCCCCCTGCCGAAACAGACCCGGGAGTAAGACCTTGCGGAGCAGTTGAAGCAATACTTGCCGACAGAAATGTAAGTGTTGATTTTATTCTTGATGGTGTTCATGTTGACCCAATTGCGGTCAAGATGGCCTTGCAGTGCAAAGGAAATGATGGAGTTTGCCTTATTACCGATGCCAATATCGGAGCAGGTATGGGAAAAGGCATTTATAACTTCGGCAGCGAAAAAGTCGAAATCGATAAGTATGGTTCGCCGGCAAGATTAGTCAAAAACGGCGGACTGGCAGGAAGCGGATTAACAATGGACACTGCTGTCAGGAATGCAGTGTCTATGCTTAATATTGATTTGCCATTAGCTGTAAAAATGGCAAGTACGAATCCGGCAAGGGTTCTTAAAGTTGATAACCATAAAGGTAAGATTGCAGAAGGATATGATGCCGATTTTGTTTTAATGAACGATAAATTTAAAGTATTACAAACCTGGATAAACGGAAATTCCTCTTTTAAAAATTAATTGAAAAGGCAGCAAAATGTCAAAATTTGAATTTGAACCGGCGAAATTTATCCCATTCAGAGATAAAAAGGTAATTTCGAAATGCAGAGCTATCAAGCGTGAGGATATCGAAAAACATCCTAATCCAGACTTTAGAATAAAAGTCGTCAAAGATGAAGATTTAACGTTTTTATGGTTTGGTGATTTAATTGCCAGGCTCAAGCTTGCCAGTGATGCAAACAAAAAAATTGTAATGATTCTGCCAAATCCCTGGCCGGGCTATCGTCATGTTGCAAGAATTATCAACAGATGCAAAATAAATTGTAAAAAACTTTGGGCTTTTGCGATGGACGAATACGCTGACCAGAACGGCAATATCGCTCCGGAAGACTGGGAATTTGGCTTTAGCCATGCAATGCTGAAATATTTCTACTATGAAATAGACGAAGACCTGCGTCCCCCACGCAAGCAGTTTGTATGCTTCAGTGATTTAAAAGATATCAATGATTACAGCAAAATGCTCGCGGACCTGGGCGGAGCTGACATTTGTTACAGCGGCCCCGGCTGGACAGGACATCTTGCATTCATAGAACCGGACGCTCCAGAACTGCAAGCCCCCCTTGAAGAATGGAAAAGGTTGGGTGCTAAAATTGTAACACTTAGTCCATTTACAATCGCTCAAAATTCTCTGCACGGCTGTTTCGGTTTTAGCGGAGATCTTACTGCGGTTCCGCCAAAAGCGGCTACTTTGGGGCCGGCAGATGTCATTGCCGCCAAGGCACGTTTTGACATGCACGGCATAACTATAGCTGGAAGCAAAAGCTCTTGGCAGAGACTTACAACTCGCCTGGTACTTCATGGGCCGGTAACACCAATGCTGCCTGCATCAATACTGCAAACATTAAGAACTGATGTTTATGTTACTGAAACATCTGCGATGAATATAGAAACAAATTGGGACATAGGGTATTAATTGCAATAAGAAAGGGACAAAACAATGGATAACAAATTATTTGCAGGTGCAGCACAAGTTGATATTTCGCCTAAGGATTCACAATTTCTTTTCGGTTATCCGCACATAGAAAGATACAGCACGGGGATCAATGATCCGCTGTTGAGTTCGGCGCTCTACCTTAGTGATGAACGGACGGCGGCAATAATGGTCGCTAATGATATTGTGTTCGTGGGCAAAAAAAGTGCACAGCGTATCCGTGAACGTATTACTGCACAAACCGGCATTCTCGCCGGCCATATCATGATAAGCGCAACGCATACTCATTCTGGGCCTATCACGGTGGATTACATCAGCAACGAGGCCGATCCCATCGTGCCAAAGACCGATCAGAAATATGTTGCGTTTATGGAAGACCGTATCGTCGAAGCAGCCATCGCGGCATATAAAAATGCGCAGCCCGCCCGCGTCGGCCTTGCTTGTGCCGACAGTACCGGCATCGGCACAAACCGCCGTGATCCAAAAGGCCCTGCCGATATGCAAGTTCCGGTACTGCTTGTGCAAAACGCAGCAGGCACGAATTCTATCGCGTGTATGCTCGTATGCTCGATGCACCCGACCGTTTTACATGAAGACTCCAAATTGGTCAGCGGCGATTTCCCGGCATACTCGCGGATGTATCTGCAAAAACATTGTGTTGACGCTAAATGCGCCGTGCTGCATCATACAGGCCCCGCGGGCAATCAAAGCCCTCGGCATGTGACCAAAGCAAATACCTTTGCCGAGGCGCAGCGTCTTGGCGAGATTCTGGGCAAGGCGGTCGAAAAAGTTCTTCCGACGATCCAATTCACAACCTCTGCAACAATCCAGTGCAAACAAGCGCTGCTCGATCTGCCCAAGCGGACGTTTCCCGATGTGCCGACCGCACAGAAAAAACTCGACAAAGCCATTGCACAACTTGAATACCTTCGCACAAGCGGCGCACCGCGTCAGGAAGTTCGCACCGCCGAATGTGATTGGTTCGGCGCAGAAGAGACATTAACAATGGCAAAAGCCGCTGCCGAAGGCAGGCTGTCGCAGGCTTATGAATTAGCATTGCCTGCCGAAATTCAGATTGTAAAAATCGGGCCGT
Organism: Planctomycetes bacterium GWF2_41_51; assembly: GCA_001825665.1. Classification (GTDB taxonomy): domain Bacteria; phylum Planctomycetota; class Phycisphaerae; order Sedimentisphaerales; family UBA12454; genus UBA12454. Next base: position 55,709 of record MHXZ01000032.1, read on the forward strand.
GGGCATTTGTCGGCTGGCAGGGCGAATGTTTTGTCGATTACGCGCTGGCACTCAAAAAACTTTTTGCCAATACCTTTGTCATCTCATGTGCCAATGGCGAACTGCAGGGCTATATTGTGACAGAAGAAGCGAGTAACGAAGGCGGCTACGAGGCGTCAAATGCGCTTTTGAGCTATAAAAGCGGCGACATAATGGTGCACAATAGCACCCAATTGCTGCGGACAATGTGAGGTCGGCGTGGAATTTGTTGCCGGCATAGACCTTGACGCATACAGAAATATTTTAAAAATTATAGAATATGATGTTAAAACAACAAATATAAGGCAAAACATTCATGAAAAAGAATAAAAATGTATTATTTGGCATGTCTGGCGGACCGACGCCGGTGATCAACAACTCTCTGAGAGGAGTCATAGAAACCTGTCGCGCTTACCCATCCGAATTCGGGAAAATATATGCCGGCTGGCACGGAATTGAAGGCGTTCTCCAAGAGGAACTGATTGATATATCGGCTCAACCCCAAAAAGAAATTGATCTATTGGCTACAACTCCTGCCGCAGGAGCTGTTGGCACATGTCGCTATAAGCTGTCGGATGATCGTGCGGAAGATTTTGAGCGAATTATCGAGGTGCTAAAAGCTCACAATATTGGCTACTTTTTCTACAATGGCGGCAATGACTCTA
>MHXZ01000033.1 GCA_001825665.1 Planctomycetes bacterium GWF2_41_51
AATAGGCAATCCAAACCCCCTACTTTGTTTTTTGGACGCATTGCTTCGACCAGGCATAAAGGTTGATATTAATTGAATATCCTTTGGTGAAATGCCTATTCCGTTATCTGATATTTCAATGACAACGCTTTTTCCATCTATATTAAAGTTGATGTTAATTTCAGGTACAACATTTTGACTGGCATACGTAAAGGATTCATAAGCATTCTTAATGATATTGACCAGTGCCATTAAAAACGATTCCCGATTAATTTTTAATTTGCTGCCATTATCTTGTTGTAACTTTACTTTAATTTCTGAAATATTAATATTCAGTAACTCCAAATTATCACGTGCCAATTCATTTGCAGTGGATACAATTTCATGTACACTTTCCACAGTTCTTCTTTCAGGAATCTGGCTGGTGTAATCATTTAAATCTTGAATCGTATTTTTTAGCAACTGCATATTTTGTTCAATGCTGAGAATCTCATTCGTATTGTTTTCAGACAGATACTGCTTTAAAATCATTTTTGTATTCTTAATAAGAGGAAAACAGATGTTTGCTAAATTATGAGCTACTGAACCTATAACTATACTGCATAAATTATTACTTAGAGCCATTGCTTCATTATAAGCGTCATTCCCATATCTTTGTTCAAATATTTTTAACTCTGCAGCAAATATATTTCGTTCATCTACAAAAAGGTCATATTCTTTTATGGCTTTTTCGAATGCTGCAATATCTTTTTCAAGTTTTCCTTTAGAATCATTCGAATTCTGTAGAAAATATGATTGTAAAGCTTCATCGCTGAGTATTTGGAAACACGCCGGTTTGCGATTATCGTATTTCTCATTTATAATATGAAATACAGTTTTTAATACTGTAGCCATTCCCCCTCTTTGATTAGTTATAACGCAGTTATGGCATTTTATATTTTTACCATTTGCCCCACTACAATCATTTGTCACCGACCTTAATTTTATGCAATGAGAACGCACTATCCTTGTGCTCATAAAAATTCCTTGTGTACTAGATAAAAAACTAATTTACACTAAAACTATCTGTGAAAAACTAAAGATCTATACTGACTTGTCCATTACTATTCTTCCATCCACTTGATGATTTTACCTTTCCCACGATTTCACCGGTATTTTTTCCATGACAGGTAATATGGATAATATATCTTTGCGGAAGGTAGTATGCAATAGGTTTTATGAAAAGTTTTTAAATTTTTTTATTGTACAAATGTAAAATTGAAGTTCTTGAATTTTGTCTATTATAAAATTTATAAATTTACATTGATACAATGGGCGGAGTGACAGAGGAGGTGAAATCATTCCGCCCTGATGCAAAAATCGAGATGTATATTAAAAGTAAATTAACTTTTTTCTGAATTTTTTATGGAAGCACTCCCACTGACATCAATTAATAAATTATATTACGTATTTTGTATTATTTTAAGAGCGTCTAAAATCTATCACATGTTTCACTCTAATCTTAACGGATTTGCGTACATACAATCCGAGTCCCTGATCTGGGGCCTGTTATTGACAATTTAATATCATCTCGCTTACTCTCGCAGCAGTATGCTGCAGTGTCTGGTGCAGCTCGCATTTTTTGGCCCTGCACAGTTGGGACAAGATTGGTCGGATATTATTTATAGATTCTTCATTGCGAAAATCAGTAACAGCCGTATTAAAAAATTAAAAATATCAACATTCCTTTTAACGTACCAATTCCAAATCTTCATATTCATCAGGCAAATGAAAATTAGTTTCTGAAAGCTGCGGAGTCATACTTAGTTCCGTCTCAGGCAGGTAACGTGTATAATTATATCGACCAATCAGAATTTTCCAATTTGCCCCCTGCCCAAATTTATATCCATACGACTCCAAATCTTTAATCGGCATTGCCATTTCTGCTGTCCAGCTTTTGTCTTTATCCTGTGAATCATTTAAAGTGCCAAGACAATTTGCCGCCACTTTTAATCCAGAGCTATAATTTTCAAAGTCTAACGCACATTTTTGTTTAAAGAAAAAAGTTGTCTTCTTGCCTGCCGGCGTTGCATAAAGCTCCCAATAATAACTTTCATTGGCAGGCTTTAAAAACAATTCGCAAAGGTCGCCATATCGATAATGATGCATCTGATCTTCTTTGCCCTGTGCAACTATGTCAGAATCCTGAAAAGACGCAGCAACGTAAAAGAAATTTTTATCCCATGCAAAACGAACTTCGCCTGCTTCATTTAACTTCTGTCCGGCGGCAGTTTTATCTTTGGAAAGATACAGCGGATATGCCGTCGCCTTTTTCCAGACTGGCTCATCAAGAACGCCATCTATATTAATTGGTTCTTTGGTATAAAATGTTTTCATTGTTTGTTTCATTGGAATATTCTTTTCAAAATGACTCAACGCACAGCCAGATACAAATAAACACAAGATATAAAAAATAGTTGCCAATCTCATAAAATTTTGATCGCTATGCTTTTTTCTCATAAATTTCATTTAAATTTATTTAACTTCTGACAATTCCAAACTTTTTAATACGTTCATTTAGCTTGATAATTCTTTCCCATGACGCTGTAGGCGGTGTCGTGTCTGAAATACCAAGTATTAGCCGTTCTCCTGTTCCAATCTGCCTGAAAAATTCGTTAATGAATCCATCAAATTCGTTTCCCGTCATCGATGATGCAAGTAATGTAACAGATGGAATCCCCCCCATAATTGTAATTTTATTATTAAATGTTTCTCTGATGTGTTCAAAAGTTAATGAAGTCATCGGCGAAGGACAAATTGAATCTGCGATATCAATCTGAGCTTCAAGGTAATGCTCAAGCAAACCCCTGTTTTCGCCATCAGTATGTGTAAGCAGATATTTTCCTTTACCGTGCAGTAATTGAGAATATTTTATTAGGCTCGGTAATATGTATCTTTTGAAAAATGGAGGATATGTTACTGTTGAATCATAATTAGCACCTATAAATATTACTTCTGCAGCAGAATCAGCAGCAACTACAATTACTTTATCAAGATAAGAATCTATTTTTTTTGCCAACTCAAACAATTCATTATAGTGGTCATTCATTTCATAGAAAAAAGTATTCAGAGGCATAAGTTCCCTTTGTATGAAAAACATACCAGATGGAGATGAATTAACAAAACCAGCTGCAATTCCTCTGTCCCCAATCGCATTTGCAAAATTTTGATATCCCTCATAATTAGGCACTATTTCTGCATTTTCAAAAATATAACCCAACGCTTTATAATCTTTATAACTTTTGAAAGCATATTCTTCCACATGCGTAATTGTAACACCCGCTTTACGCATCTGATCATTATAAATGACCTTTGTGTTTATATCCCCAAAAGGTGTTCCATAGCTGACCATAGTTTGATACTCTTCTTTTTTTACTCTGCGTTTAACATTCTTCAATGTGGTACTACAAGGCATTGTATGAATATTATAGATTCCAATAGCGCGATCCGCCTCATCCTCCTGATTGCGGATATCCTGAAAATTGGGAACTATTGCATGATAGCCGACGTCTAAATCATCTATGATTTCCATAAGCGTTGAGTTTTTATATTTAGAGGGCAAAGTGCCAGCTAATTTATTTGCTCTATACCACAAATCAAGGCGAGGAGCCCAAGGCAATTCATAATCTGATTCGCCTCTGATCGCAGCCAGCATTCTAGCTTTATGTGTCATGTTTGCTACTTTACATTTCATTACTTTTTTATTCATTAATACCCTTTGTCCCAGTCTGGTTCGATATTTTGAGCTAAAGATTCTGATACCCATACATTAACCGGCTGCAACTGAACTATCGAATCGGGAACAAGAGGCGTCACAGGACCAAACAGCGAAAGACGCGTTATAAGCCTCTGCCATGACGTAGATGTTCCATTGACTCCAATACAGTAAATTCCTAACCGATTTTTTGACGTCAAATACTGCGCAGGCCCTATTGTAGCCGCTTTAGGTGGTACCGCAGCAATATCTCCACTTGCACCGAAGCTTCCATGAAGTGAGTTTTGTGCTAATGTAAATGGGCTCAACGTTACTATACTTGGCCCCATCTTTACAAATTCATCAAGGTTTTTTGATACTTCCGGGGCATCTGGTTCAACAAATGCAAAATGTCCCGTCCATCCGGGGCCATTGTAACAAATATCAGCACCGCCTAGATCTGTTATCATTTTGCCGTAATCCTTGAAATTTTCATTTGTAAAACCAATCATTTGTTTCTCAAGAGGTCTTAACTCTGGGTCAATTTCATTATAGAAATATTTTTTAAGTGCATGGGTAAAGCCAAATGGCCAGCTTTCAGGAGCGATCACACCATCCTCATTGGCATATTCATCCATGTTGAATGTATAAAGATTTTTGCAATTTATCCTGCTCTTATTGATCATATAAGCAACATTGCGGTATAACGGCCATGGTTGAGGCAATATCATCACAAGTTTTTTGCCACTTTCCATCGCATCCTTTATTCTGAAAAAGATATCCATCATAAACATGAACCATACATCGAAGTCTTTCATGACCTGTATCTTGACATCTGGATTGGGATGTTTCATAATTTGTTCACGCGTTATTTTTCGTACTTTTTCAAGAACCGCTGTATCTCTAAAAGGTACATGTTTCGATGGACTGAATTTAAATTCCATATTTGATCCTTATCTAATCTGATTATGTAAACTGTTATTGCTGAATAGACTTAATCAAAGCGTTTCGATTATTTCAACAACCTTTTTCTCATAAATCTTCTGCCATTCGGGAGCAAGAAGACATTCAGTAACCTCGTATCCTTCTTTGCCGTAATATGACGCTGGTGCGCCATAGTGCATATAGCCATTGGAATAGGCAGCCATAAAAGTATGTTCGTAAGGTGATGCCTTCTTGACGTTCAAGCCGACTTCCGCTAGCACTTCCGCTGATGAAGTTATTATGACGCAATCACCGATTTTAATGCCTTGCACTTCGGCTGATATTGTCGGTTCCCCTGCTTCATCATTTATGTTCTTGTGTTTTTCCAAGGTAGCAATATCATCCTGAATCCTTGTTAGTTTTTCCATTGCATAGATGTTCTTGAGATATTTATCAATGTTTTTTTTATTAATCAAATCCATAGAGGCAAAATCATCGACTCCATTTTTTCCATTTTGCAGATATCGATATGAATAATCCAGCGGGTATTCTGAATTAAGAACATATTTAACATACAAAGGCAGGAAACCTTTGAAGTTTAAACTTGTAAACCTTAAAGATTGCAATAACCGATCTTGTTCTATTTGAAGTGATTTAATTGATGCAGGAATATCGGCTCTTCTTGGAAGCTGTATTGTTGCAGAATTAACACTTATTTTTGCATCTTTGGTTTGGATATCCCGGAAAACTTTCAGAGTGCTTAGACCAAGTTTCATGCCAAGCGGTTCAACGTCTCTTGGCGTATTGAAGTCTTTAAATGTTACATCGATAATGTCTCCGGCCGCACCTTGTAAGAATAACGCCATTACACCATTGCCGAGATTATCTTCTATTACTTTTGAAGCAACACCTGGAAAATTGGCAGTGACAGCCCCTTTAGTATCGCCAAAAAGCGGATGACATGCGAAATTATAAACAAGGGCTAAGGGCGTACCATCAAGCCTATCTATTCGAATAACACCTATCTGGGGATCAATTGGTCCTACTCCCACAACTTCTTCATCTGGCGGACAAGGATTGCTGTGACGAATAGTCCAATGTTTACCATTTTTCAGCCGAAGCGTACGGTTCATTGTTATTTTGTCTTCATAACCAATTCCAGAACCAATTTTCACATCTGTCATATTCTTTATAGCACGACTGACAGCATCAAACGTTCTTTCTATTTGCTGTTTATCATCACACAACAATCTTCCCGGAGGATGGGTGTGCGAGGCATTAACCAAAACATTGCAGGCTGGGATTTTTAATTCATTTTGAATTCTATCGCGAAGTCTTGGCAAAAACTCTTCGCCAACATCATCTAACATTCTCTGTGAAATTCGTCTGCCGCCAATTGCTGTAACATCCATCGTAATGATGACCATCTTTGTCTTACCATCGTCTAAAACAAGTGCTTTAGCATATAAAGGATCTTTGATTAGCGTACCTTCTATGTCAGTGGTAATATCGCTTTTGGCTGCACCTGCACGCAAAGTACTATTGCTGTTTATGTCGTTCATTTTATTTGTCCTAAACATTTTTCGCAATATCCTTGAAGATACCGCCACTTTGATTGTAAAAGTCATGGTCTAATATAAACATTCCGTCTTTCGGCTCTATCCAGTTGGCTCCAGCCATTGGATGATTGTTTTTCATCTGCTCCCAGTTTATGTAATTCTGATGCCCATTCGATTCCAAAATTCCAACTTTCATGCCTGGTAAAGCTGGTAATCTCGAGGCAAAGTTTTTATTCCAATCCACCAATATTGGATTGACAGTTAAGTCCGCACAAAAACATGGCACATTTTGTTCATGGGCAAGTTTTGCAATCTTTAAGCTCATACTCATCGTCTTGGCTATCGGCTTTAAGGCTATCGCAGTAAAACCTTGTTGTATTTTCGCTAACGCATCTTTATCGGAATGAGCACTTTCATCTGCTACTAACCTTGCCGGAATATCAGAAACATCTTCCTGAAACTCTTCCGAAAACGGCTCTTCCATAAGGATTATTCTGTCAAGTGCTCCTATTGTTTTTGCATAATCAAGAAATCGCATTAACCTGTCTTTGCTGTCGTATCTACCATTCGCGTCAAAATAATACGGAATATGGCCATTGTCCGTATATGGTGTTTCAATATTTTTAACTGCTTCATGGATTTCTTGTAACCTGTTTTTATCCCATTCGAGCATCTTATCAAGATTACCATCTTTGTCAGGATCTGAACCAATTTTAATCTTCAAAAAGAAATATCCCTGACTTACAGCTTCAACAATTTTATCCAAAGGAACGTTATAGCTCATCAAAGGAATGTTAGCTAATTTGTCATGCTTACATTTAAGGGCAGGTTTAATGTCTTGTGGTATCATTTCATCAAAACTGGCGATGCCTATGTCTTTGCAATATATAAGCCACGCTGCATTATCAACAGCAACGAGTGAATTTAACGCAAAGGTCAAACGCAGATTTTTATTACCGGTAATTTTTTTGCCATATTCATAAACATCAAGCAATAAATTATCAAGCAAATCGAAAGGTGTGTCCCAGTCTATTTGTTTTGTTCTTTCAAGGGCATAAGATGTCATTAAAAACATCATATTGTTGCCGGCTGATTCAGTATTCGATGTGAACACACTTGCATCTGACCATAATGTACTTTGTGTGCCAAAGCCGATAGCTTCATTGCCGGATTGAGATTGCATATATGCTGAAGTTTGCCAAAGCTCAGAAAGATACCCACCCTTAAAGCCAAAAGGTGATTTTAATGGCTCTCTTTCAAAATTACAGTTTGTTTTAATTATTTTCATTTTAGTCGTTAAAGAATTTTTTTGCCTCATCCCAATTTAATGGCAATGCTATTTCCTCATTTAATTCTGCACTCATCTGGGCAGCCCAGCCTATTTCGGCTATAGTTTGAGAATTAACAAAGCTAAGCGGTGATTTCGTATCATGCTTAATGCAATCAATAAAGTGATTTACACAACTGCCTGTCTGATGCTCAACAACGTTGCCGCTATCGGGAGTAGTCGTATCATCGGGCCAGGCTAAATCACCGGCGTTTTGTTTATCCAGGGGTCTTATCCATTTGCCGGCTGTTGTTTTATTTGACCAGTACCTTACTTTATAAGGCCTATCGATTTGTGACTCAAAGATAAAACCCCCATCTGTACCATAGAGATTATGATAAGCATCATAGCCGTTGCCGCTGTCAATATTGCCGAAACAAAAACCAGTTGCACCGTTATCAAATTTTATCATAATATTATAAATTGGTTCTGCTTCAAAGTCTCTGACTTGCGACTTAAGTTTAGTAGCATATACCGCAACCGGCTTCGCCTGGCTTTGCATTGCATAAATCATTACAGATATTGCATGATTAATGCCCATCCCGATTGCATCGCCCATTGTTTCTTTGCTCAATTTCCAGACTTTGTCACCAGCGATGTTTACAGGGTGGCGGTAATTAACCTGAATTTGTGTAATTTTTCCGAAAGCGCCGTCTGCAAACATTTTCCGCAAACGCTCTTCGAGACTATCGAAATATAATATGTAATCCACATATGTCTTAAGATTCGGATTTGATTTTTCAATCTCAATTTGTTTGCAAAAATCGCTAAATTTAGTTGCACACGGTTTTTCACAGAAAACATGCTTTCCTGCCTGCATAGCAGCTATAGACTGCGGACCATGAAAACTGTTTGGACTTACAAGCCAAACTGCGTCAATGTCTTTATTTTTAATAATATCATTATAATCGGATACCAGCAAATTCTCTGATAATCCTAAATTTCTTAATACTTCTTTTCCGCGTTCGGTATTCTTTTCAAACAAAGCATTAATTTCTATATCATCGCGTTCAGTAAGTCTCTTAAGCTGAACGCTGCCCATCCAGCCGGCACCAACAAACCCTATTTTAATTTTTTTCATAGTTCTTTCTATATTTCTGATAATTTAACTACTCTATGTTCAGCGGCGGACTTTATCGCTGCAAACGCTACTCGTGTTGCCATGACAGCATCATCAACGCCGCAAACAACAGGCCCTTTGCCAAGTATCTCATCAACAAAGAATTCCAATGCGTGTGCGTGGCCCTTATCCGGTTCGGCTGTAAAAATACGCATTGGGTCATTTGCTGCGGTGGCTTCTTTGCAGGCTTGTTGTTTTTTTTCGAGCCAGCCTGATAAGCCGCCTTCTTTTCCTATATTCTGATGGCGATCCGCAAGCATTGGATATATTTTACGATTTGGAGCACTTTCAATTCCAGCCGTGCGAATCTCAAGCATGTGGTCAACTACAATAGCACCACCATTGCCAAAAACTTCGTAAAGCTCCTTTGGATAGCCGAAAGTCCCATTCGCACACATAATCAGTGATGCCAATTCTCCTGTTTTATATCGTACAATTACTGCATGATTGAGCATTCCCTGTTCCATTGCTACAACTTCAACAGGCTCGGCGGCAAGGAACCAATTGCAAATATCAGTAAAATGTGTCATCTCAAATAGCATCGGTCCGAAAGGAGCCTGCTGTTTGTCGAATACCCACGCTTTCCAACTATACCAGTCATCATTTATGCGAACCGACATGGCAGCCTTACCATCATCAGGAAGTTTTGGTCTATTTGAGCCTTCACGATCAAAACGCCATTTGCATGGTTTTGAATTTTCCATGTGCGACCTAAAAACAGCATGTGCTTGTCGCATAGCTGGTGAACTGCGGCGATTATGGCCTACACAAAACGGTATATTGGCCTCATGAACTATTTTTTGAATTTCATACATTTCATTTAGAGTACGAGCCAATGGTTTTTCGCAATAAACCGGCTTGTTCGCTTTTGCTGCTGCTTTAATGATGGGCAAACGGAGTTTCTCGGTAGTCGCAACACAAATAGCATCTACTTCGGAATCATTTATTGTAGCGTTAAAATCTTTGCTTGTTTTCAAAGCACCAAATTTATCCTTGCATTCCTGCAATGCTTCATCAGAAAGATCGCAGCAGGTATGCAAGACCATTTTTTGTGAACGCGCTACATTCGGTATATGCTGCGATTGAGCAAGCATGCCACAACCAATTACCGCAAAATTTAATCTTTTATCTGTCATGGCTTAATTCCTCAGATGCTATCAACTTTTTCTCTTCCTTGTCCTCGATATCAGATAATCGTTTATGCCCGATCACATAGCCGTCATCAAGATTATCTTTACGTTTATGTGTAAGAGAATGAATTAATTCTTTGAAGTCGCGCAGCCCACCCCAAAAAAACCAAACAGCAACGAAAGCTGCAATTATAAAATTGACTATAAAATAAATTGCCCACCACTTACCCCATATTTCTATTGGAATCTTATACCTACTGTTAATAACACAGCCAATAATAAACATAATAACCCAGAAAAATGTAAGAAAAATAGAAGCAAAACAAATTATCTTGTCTGTCAGGGTAAATTCCTTACTGATTCCAAACTTATCAAAGATTTTTAACTTGATAGAACTAATTATTTCCGGTCTCTCCTCCGCCACTGCATACTTGCCTCGATGGAACAGTTTATCAAAATCCAGATTCTTATCTGGCTTGGAAAAAAGCGATACCACGATATAAGTTAAGAACGCAAGCAGAGCAAAGGCAAAAGCCATTGTCATTCCTGAAATCGGAAATTCATTAGGCAATCGCCCAAAAATTTCATAATACTTTTCTTTCAAAGACGGCAAAATATGTGGCCAGAAAATATTCTGCAGGAGGACACCTATTAAAGATAATATGGAACCTGATACCATAGCTGTCCATGCACCTGCGACCGTCCCTCTTTTCCAGTAAAGCCCTCCAAGTATTACCGCACCCGCTCCTCCAAGATAGATAGCACCTGTTATCGCAAAGTACATAAAAATATAATCTTTTAAAGTAAAAAATAAACTAAATAAAAACGCAAAAATCGCTACACCCGCAATAGAAAAACGCAAGAGTTTTAGGTGAGCTTTAGGCTGGAATGGTTTTCCCCTGAGAGGCATTAGTATATCTTGAATTAAGATTGAACCCCATGAATGTAAATACGTGTTATCTGTCGCAATTGTACCACCAATAAATGCTGCACACAGAAGTCCAACTACTCCAACCGGTAATAATTGGACAAGACCGAGCGGAACGGTCATTTGTTCTCTAATTTGCAAATTCACAATATTCGACAGATTCTCACCTATAATACCGGAATTCTGTCCCTTCCCATTTAACACGACAAATATACAGACAGGAATAAAAACAACAAAAATTTGAACTATATACTCACGCCAGCCAACAAGAACGCCGGCCATACGAGCCTCATGAGGACTTTTTGCAGAACAACTATATCCCTGACTACCCTGCCATGCCCTAAAGCCGTAAATAATTAGCGATACCTGAAATATAAAATACCATATATTAAAACCATGAAAATCTTTGATGTCAAAAGGATTCAACTTTGACTGCCCAGCTGGAGCTACGCTAAGTATGCTTATAATATGACTCCAATCAACCTTAAACATGAGTATAAAAATAACTATAAATATAACAATATTTACAACCTGTGCCTGGACAAAATCTGTGACCATAATAGTAACCTGACCACCGACAATCGCAATTAAAACCGCAGCAGTAAGTAAACAAGCCATTACAACAGCTAACGTCAAATCAATTTCAAGACCAAATAACTGTACTGTATAAATTGGCAGCCCCATTATATAAATCAACGCACGAGCAGCAACAGATGGAAATATCGCATAATTCAATACTCCGGAACCACATGCGACCATTCCGGCGAAAATTCGAAATTTGCGACTATAACGTAATTCAAAAAATTCCGCCATTGTCATTGCACGTGTTTCTCTAAAACGGTATGTTACAAAACCTGAAACTGAAAGTATCATCCCAACCGCCGGTATCAGCATTGCCTGCCACCAGATTGCGCTAAACCCAAGCTTATAATATAGTTCCCAGGAAGCAACTATCGAAATAACACCTAATCCTGTCGCCCCGCTGGCAACTGTTAGCAAATATCTTCCAGCGCATCTATTGGCCGCAAGAAAATCTACAACACTGTTTGACCTTTTTTGTGTCCAGTAAACAATCCATACCAAAATAAAAAATAAGACTGCAACAATACTGCCATCCCAAAAAGTGAAATTCATAAATTACCTCACATTTGTTTTTTTTAATTAGACATCAGGATTCATATTCATAAATGACCGGAAATTGATACATGCCATATTCAACAAGCTTATATTTTTCCTGCCATTTATAATATTCATTCTGCCGAAAAGATGCTGCACTTACATATACAGGCTTTTCATCTGCCATGTGGAGAGGGCCGAAAGAATTACGTCTCGAACCAAGTAAGTTAATACATATCTCATTGAAACCCTTTTTAAGCACATCAGTGATTTCTATGCTATTTTTAGAATCGCTGCAAAGAACACTCTGGTTTCCGTTTATAGAAATTTCTATCGCAGACGCATTGAAATCCTTAACACCGAGCCAGTATCGCGAACAAAGCTTCGGATCAAAGTAGAAACTTGATTTATATAAAATGTTACCCCCGTAAAACGGTAACCCCTGATTTGTCACGCTGCCAAGCTTAAATTTTGTCGGCATTTTCTGTATCATAGATTTGATTCCATCTGTCGCAACTGCAAAATTACCTAATAGATAGATAACTTCTAAATCAGTATCTTCATTAAACGTCCCTTCAATAGTAAGCATGTTTCTGCCTTCGCATAAAAATGATGCGTGAATCGGTAAAGTTTTAATTGCAGGATCAACCCACCAGTCTTTTAGCTCAGAAAGCATATCTATTAAGTGCTCATTCAACCTGATCTTCCAATTTGCAGGCTGTTCTATTGCTAATTTAACAAAAGATTGCGGCAGATCATCTATGAAAAACTCGTATTTTAATTTTATACTTATACCATCAATGTTCTGCGTTCTTTCTTTTGCCCAAGGTTGTATTTCAGTCCCGGTACGCAAACTATAGTTTAACTTTTCTCTCACTAAATCATCTATTCGCAAAATCTCCTGAGAATCCAAACTCATAATTTCCTGATTATTTTGCATCACAGTGCAATCTGCACGATCAAGCACAAGAACATTGTCATCGTCCAGTAAATAGTCCCATTGATCACATTTGATTTGACAACCTTCTGTTTTGGAAACCGTAACATATTCAGATAAATTTTCATGGACTTTTGAAATCAGAAAAAGCCTTGACTGGCCGGCAGAAATATCAATTTTAAATTTTAATTCAAATTCAGAACGCCGAACCTGCGTTACAGAATATCTTTTGTTATTTACGGCATCCCACAATTGAACTTGCGATTGGCTAATCGCAGGATAGCAGATACGTATAAATGTTTTATTATAATCCTTGTTACGGTCTATATTGACTATAAAAAGAACAAGATCATTATCAACCTTTCGCAATTGATAAAAAATCTTTTCAATTTCCTCTCCCATATCATTTTCTATATAAATATTCCCCCCAGAAGATTTCAGGAATTTTATAAAAACATCTCTCTCGGGTTTAATACACTTATTTTGACTAAAAATCTTGGCCTCTTCTGAAAGACTACCATCAACAAAATCGGGAGCATCTCCAACAAAAATTACTATGCCTCCCTGCTCTGAAAACTCTTTCAGAATTTGCAGCGTTGATTTGCGTATTGTTAGTATCGGAGGAATAACAATAACTCTATATTCCATTTTCCCAATTTTTAAGATAACATCTTCTTCTTTAACTATTTTAATTTCCTGGTCTGGAAGAAGTGCTTCATCTACATAATCGAAATCGATATGAGAATTAAGCAGCCAACATGCCATGTTCCGACATACTTTGTCAAATTTTGAAGTTTCTTCACCAGACTCATAACGTTGAGCATCTGCCCGTAAAAGAAAATAAAAACTCTCAATGGGGTTAACCATGGCCACATTGCATACGGCTTGGCCTTGTGATAAGATTGAATTGATTCGTGCAAAATAGTCTTCTATTTTTTTAAATTGTTTCCACCATGGTGAATGAAAGTGAATAGATGCCGGGTAATCACGTTTTGCTTCACCTGCCATGGAATACCAGGAAAGATGAGGACATCGCATGGTAACGCCCAGAGCTGCCTGCCAATCGCCGATGTACTTATATGTTTCGAATGTTGTGTCCCATCCTGTGCAGCCATATAATTCAGATAAAACCCATTTACGGCCAAATTGCCTGGCAACAGATGAACATTGCTTGGGCGTAATATATTCACTACGATAATCTGTAAGCATATCAATGCCAGGAATCTGCATATAAGCATAAAACTGCATAAGCGAACCGGTTGATGATGCCTGCTCACTCAATGGAGATTCCTCTATTCCGTGTCCCGTGAAGAACAAATTATTATTTCTGCACCACTGGCCAATTTGCTTGGCAAAAGCCTCGGTAAATAATTGTGACCTGCATGCATAATAATCATACCTTGCTTTGCTGAATAACGGGCTGGCCATATCAAAAAACAATTCAGGAAGTTTCCGTGTAATGTCATATCCAAAATGTTTTTGGAAATATTCAGGAAACTTATCTGTCCATGATGCCTCAGCTTTTTTATCATTTCCATCACGGCAGTTTGGTTCGTCAGTAAATATTCCGAGCACTGTTGAACCAAAACTGTTCCCTATCTCACGCAAATACGCTTCATGAGTAATTTCAATAAACTTGCGTACCGCTTCCGGATTCAGAGTATCTGTGTATGCTTGTCCGTTATAACGGGTAAGTGAAGCGACTGTTTCTATTCTAAATACAAGAAAATAATCCACTTCTTCGATTTTTTCTATATCGACTTCTCGCGAAACTGGAATATATTTGATGAGTTTGGTATCTCTAAATAATGCAGTAAAAACAAATGAACATGAGCCGTATTTCTCCCACGAAAAATCAGTAGCCGCTATTTTCTCAAATTTTAAACATTTCATTCTGTATTGCGGATCCTTGGTCACCAACCCGCCAGCCGTCCCGGAAGGCCATCTGTCCTCATCATAAAGCCAAGCCTCTAATCCGATTTTATTAGCTTCATCTACACACACTTTGACAGCATTAAACCATTCTTTGCTTAGGTATTTTGTTTTCAACCCTGTACGAGCGTGCATAAAAAAACCGCCAAAACCCATTTCTTTGAATATGCGAATTTGTCTTCGTAATTCCTTTTCTTCACATAAATCGTTCCATGCCCAAAATGGTTTTCCTCTGCATATTGTTGACGGATTTGCAAAATCTTCTTTTAACTGCCTTTTTTTCAGACATTTTTGTTTAGGTGTAGAATCAAGCTGTATATTAGAAATAGACATAACGTTTAAAACACCTCCATTGCTATTAATTTATATTTTCGTTTTCAACAAGCCAATTTTCAAAAATAATTGTGCCATCTCGTAAATCTACGATGCAATCTTTATTTATATCTGCCTTAAACCCCATATCATATTTCCATACATCATCACATGTTTGGGGGGATTTATTTATTCTATATTTAAACACATTTGAATTGGTTATAATTTCAAGATTGCCATTGTTAATTGTATGGCTTATAGCTATCGGAAGTAATTTGTCGTCTTTATCATACCCTCTCACTATGACATTGTTATAACTACCTTTTAAAGTCACTCTTTCAGCCGAAATATAAGGCGTTGGAATCAACCATGAGTCGTTGGCATCACCCGAAAGAACGTAACTTCGTTTGCCAACAATGTTACCAAAATCAGTCAATGCTCCTCGAGCGTTGCAATAAGTATAAGACAACCCTTTGCTATAATCGACTCTAACATCATTTATCAAAGCTGAATATTCAACTAATTCAGCATCTTTCTGTGCAATATATCCATTCGGAGGAAGCACATAAGTTTTACCGTCAAGAGAAATAATCCAATTTGTAGCTTGATTACGGTTAACATAAACATTTAAGCCATTAGGATAACCAATATACACCTTGTTATTAAGATGATAATCATTTCTAATTGCCCATTCAGTACTTACGAGTGTGCCGCTATCGTCTGCATAAAGGATTTGATCCGGCATAGTCATGGCATAATATGCCTGAAGTTGTCGCATCATATAATATGACTTGAGAATTGATTCATAATCCGCAACATATTTTGCCTGACCAATTGTTAATGGTCCTTCTGCACCTCTATCAGACAAATACCCCATATCTCCATAAAGAATCTGTGTTGCCAGTCTCCAATCCAAACTTCTATCTGCGGGTACAAATAAATCTACACCGTTATCATTTTCCAGTGGCTGAATTTTCAGAAGTTTGAAATCCACAAGTAGATTAGGATCATCGGGATGATTGGTTTGAGAATATGCTGTATCACAAAGACCTGCCCACATGTATTGAACTGTTCCTTCTGACCAAACCAAACCCAATGCATCACGTTCTGTAAGTAATAGTTTGCCATTGGCTTCAAACGACGACCGCAACATTCCGGCCCTGGTTATACGTGCATCGTAATCAACTAAGCCACCCCATGGCGCCGTATTAGTCGTTTCATCACTATATACTGCATTGAATCCAAATTTAGTTTTTAGCTGGTTGTCCCAATACAATGCCTTTTCACATTGAATACTTGGTTTAAGCATAAACGCCGAACCACAAGCCTGCGACCATTTAGAATCCTGCCAGAGAGCAACCAATTCATTCGAAAAACTGTTATTAAGGGGATGAATAATTCGGTAATCTGTATATGGAGCCACATAATAACCAAGCGATCGTAATTCAGAAACTAATTTCTTAACTGCTAAATCTCCTCCTATTTCTAAACCCACATTTGTTGTCAAAGTCATGTTTTGGCTTGCCAAGGGAGTTTTGAACATATTGCCATGGAATCTTATAAATAAATTATTTATTCCATATGCTTTGAACAATTTCCACATATTGATTTCATAATCTATATCAAGCGGATCATAAAAATTAAAATCACGAGCAATATATAACAGGTTCTTTGTAATATCTCCGTTCGGGGAAGGCGGATTAGGAATATTAGGCAAAACTTCAGAAATCTTATTTGATACAGTTAAAAATAACCGTTCATTGAGCCAGTTCAGATTTCCATCTGTCTTGGGATAATAATAAGCATTGTAGCTGACTCTGGCTGTACCATCGCTATTGCGAGGTTCACTTTCAAACATAAAGCGGGACGCATTGGTATTGTACCAATCCAGTATGGCTGTATAAAACAAGCCTCCGGTAACCATTAAAATCTGTGGTCGTTCCGTCTGACGATTTTCCCAAAACGGTATTGGAAATAACTTATATTCTGATGATGATTCCGTACGGCCTATCCTGAACTCTGTTACCTTGTTCTTGTCTGCATCCTTTGCTTCAATTATCAAGCTTTTCCCTTTTATTTGAAACGTTAAATCAAATGTCAACGTCTGGCCATTTTTACTCCATCGCCAGGATGTTGAAAGATAATTGTTGGCGGGCTGGAATGTAGATGATTGCAGAGATGCCACTCCGTATGATGCTGGAGTAAAACTTACACCACTAACATTAGCGTAAATACCACCATCTTGTGTAGTCGGAAAAAAGCTGAATACACCATTATAATCTAAATCTAAATCGCTTAATGTACCAGTTAAAGGTTGATAAATATAAGTGGTATTGCAATCGCTGCCGTTGTAAGAGAAATAATATTTGCCTCCTAAATATGTTACAGAATTTGTATATGTTGTGCCAGCATTTATAGACGGCAGAATTGTGTCCGGAGTGGTAGGAAATGGCAGCGTATCCAAGGATGGATTTGCAGGCGTGGTTGTATCCTGATAAAACCTGATTGCATCCCAATAAAGGACATCAGTGCCTGCAGCAATATTAGAAAATTGGATTGATACCAATCGCACTGGAAATGTTGTTGCTGATGCGGGGGTTCCATGTGCCATGGACCACCATGCACCACCATCATAGCTTGTGCCACCACCAATCATATTTATCGTAAAATTATTGTTGTTATTATCCCGCAAATTAAGTGTTATTGATACTGGTGACGAATACGTCGATACAGGCCCATGAACCCACATATCGATGCCGTCCCATGTGCCACTAATAGATATGGGTGATGGAGGAGTCAAAGTCAAATAACTGCCTGCCGACGGCGATGATATAGCAACCTTTGCTACAGTATCACGCCAGAGTTTTACATCCGAACTATTTGCCACAGTACCGGTTGCCGTACCAGAAACAGTCCAAGCCCCGAGATTCTGATTTTCAGCGGTAATATGAGGAACATGCCGCTCAATTTTCCCTGTAATAATCTCAATCGGCTTGACTAACCATGGTGCTGTATAGGTTATCTTCAGCTTTGGAGCACTCCCTGTATACGCCGAATCATAAAATTCAGCATATCCGGTAGGATCACTGCCAAGATATGTCAGCAGCAAGCCACCATTAGTATTAGGTTCGTCAACCCAACCTGCGATAACAGAAGCTGGAATTGTTATGTCAACATAATCACCATATCCATACGAGGGTCTGTGTGCTATAGTTGCTAATAACTGGTCATTGTAATCCACATTAGCAGTGCTCAACCCGGGACTGCCCGCCCATGGGATAGACTCGGTCTGAACTTTTTTATTCCAGGTTGCTGTGTTTTCCAGCCAATCAGCATTTGCAGGTAAAACTTTATAAAGACCTATATTGATATTTGTGGGACTTGAAGTACGATTACCGCCGCTGTAATACAATGTCAAAACAGCAGAGGTTACATTAACATCCTGCAGACTCTTAATTGCTTCAATATTGAACCGCAATAACTGCCTCAACTCGCTACCAGAGGTTGTGCCTATACGCATATAAGAAGAAGCTGAATAATTAATTGTCTGGGAAGAAGCATTGATATATACATCATCAATACCGCTAAAATAATTAAGCGTAATCTCATTAGTTGGTTGCGCAATAATCTGCGCAGTCATCAATATTGTTATTATGCATAAAGATACAAAATAATTTTCCCTTAATTTAAAAATATGCATAAATTAAATCTTTCATTTAGCAATCTTACATAAAATACAAAAAACTGTTAAGAGTAGTAAACCCAAAACAGTTTTAATAACAACATAAATGCAAATTCATCATAGAAGTTATCCAGCAATTCACTAACTGCTTCACACCCTTTCCTTAATTATTTGTTATTATATGAATTGCACTATCTACAACATGATGTTTATTAAGAAGACTAGTTCTGTCTTTATTAGCTACGCTCCCATCAGCCATTAGAAATTGTCCTGTTTTTAAGTGCCTAAGAGCAAGCTTATCATAAGAATTTTCCGTAAAAGGTGAAAAATAGTAAAACTGCATTTCTGGCCCGTATGGCCTGATATACGGAGGATATAGATTTACCGAATCACCCCCTAATATAAATTCAGATGTCTTCATGCTTTTGAGATCCTTACCATCGAAACCATGTCCGTCTTTTCGAACCAAACGGCCGGTATCAATTCTCCATGGATCCCAGGTACTTAGACCTCGACAAAGGGCATATGTAAACATAGTTTGATGGTTTAAAGGAATTTTCTTGTTTTCAATGGTCCTTTGATTAGGATTACCAATTGGGCATCTGAAGAAATTCATATCCATTGCATATTTACCTTTTATCAACATCTCTGTCCAGAGAAGACCTGTATCGCTTCCTGGTGCACCTCCACCGATATAATTTTCCCACTTCTCGAAAAGGGGCGTAGCATAGCCGCCATGATCCATACTCCAGGCAATCTGCGAAATGCCGGTTTGCTTCATACGTGTCCCACAAACAATTTTCTGGCTTTGTTTGCGAGCCCTATTTAATGATGGTATAAGAATAGACAACAATAAAGCAATGATAGATATAACAACTAAAAGCTCAACCAGTGTAAATCCTTTATCCTTCGTTCTATTTTTCATATTTTATCCCAAAATAAAATTATATCATCTCAACTTCATAAGAGTTATGCGGGCAGTTTAAAGATGTCTGCCCGCATAACATGCTACAATTTATTTATTCACAAATTAATTGAGAATATCGAACTACATTTTCAGCCTTGCCTATCTGTGCATTTGGGCATATCATTCCAAATGAACCACTGCTCTTGACGCTTAAAGTTATATCAAATCCTATTTTTGAACCTTGTTGCAGATTAGTTCTTACTGTGGTAGTTCCGTTAATACCGCCATAGTTATCGTATGGAATAAGTTTCATCTCATAGATTAGATGATCGTGGCCACTAATTACAGTACGATTAATTTTAGCTTCAATACCTGGATTACCTGTTTCCATAGGATAACCACCGAAAGGAACACCTGTAGGCCATATAGCCCAAGTAGTGGCTAGATCGTTTCCCAAACCAACAGACACATGTTGAGCATTACTCCAAGTAAACAAAGGATTTGTTGGTATACGATTGTAATAATCACCCTGAATAAACACTTCGATATTATCTTGAGCGTCCCAGTCGTAAGGAGAGCTTGTGTTCCAATACACAGGATCACTATCATCAACAATAACGGCTGCATAAATTACATCATCTGTCGCACTGTACATCAAGCACATATAAGCATTGCTATAGTTCATTGGAAAGTCATAATATTCCTTATCTATTTTAATCCATTTAGAACCACACCAATTTGTTGGACTGTAATCAAATACAGGCCATTCGCTTAAATCACCATTTATTGTGACAGTTGCAGGAGCTGCTGATGCAAAATACATACTTACTCCTTCTGACGGCAGATCAGGACAAGGACCGCATTCCCTTGGATCATTGCAGTTTAACCATGTATCAGAAAGAACATCAAGATCTTTCAGGTTCACAGAACAATCTTTATTGATATCTCCTTTCATACCCAGTCCAGCCTGCCATATATCATCACAATCTTCTAATGTTACATAATCCACAACCAATGTAGGAAAATCTGCCCCCCATTCATTGCTTTTGAATAGTCCTAAATCTAAATCAGGAACAGGATCACACTTGAGAAGAACCCCGGCGTTTGTTTGAGTTATCCATTCTTCAATAACCGAAGGTGGGAGAGTTATGTCTATATATCCCGTATCAGAACCTGTATTATATTCGAATGTAGTCAAAGGTTCTGCCGCATAATCAACACCAGGCGTGCTCAAACCTGCACTTCCAGCCCAAGGGAGTGAACCCGTCCAATCTGGTTCTTCACCTGATTGACTTTTGTAAGCCCAGCATACGTCCCATTCTACCCACCCAGCATTTGCGGCAAGTATTTTATGTACACCAACATTAATAGTACCGCCTGAATATACGCTAGTATATGTACCGGCTCTGAATAAACGTAACTTCGCTGAAGTAATCACTCTATTTTGAATACCTGCCAGACTTGAAACATCAAAATAAAGAATACTTCTTTGCTCATCTGAATATTCACTATTTCCGCCTACCTGAATATACATCCAAAAGCAATCTTCTCCAGTATTGTGATTAGTCTGACTTGAAATAAGTGTATCATACATGGGATTGAATGAGGCTGTGCCTGTACCAGCAAAACCTAATTGTGCTATTGCCGAAAAAATAATCATGCCAATTATAAGCAATGCATTTATGTATTTAAGTTTCATAATTTACCCTTCCAAAGAAAACATGCATCTCTATAAATTTTTATAACAACTCATCCTTATTACGGATTATTGCTCATCATATATTGTTCGGCAAACTCCGCAAAATCAAGAAAATCAATAATACAATCTTTGTTAAGATCACCAGGCATTCCCTGCCCCGCCTCCCAGATTTGTTCACAAGTCAATATAAAAGGTGCGGGTTCGGCATCAGTAGTTACTTTTATATTTTCAATTGCACAAAAAATTTCATCTGGAATATTGTCACCTGGATAAGCATCCCAGCAACGAATCTCAATGCATTTCAAATTATTATTTGGGCTAAACTCGTATGCAAATGGCGTAACATCATAAGAAGCATAACTTAGAGAGGACATATAATACAATGTATCTGGGACATCCACTGTTCCTGCAAATATACTGAATTGAGGCATATCACCATAACCAATATAACCCTCATAACCAAATTCAATTTTTGTAATTACCTCGCCTTCCGGCGCAAACCATCTGGCTCCGGTATAATAATGCTCGCCTTCAGGAATAAAATAATCGGGGCTATTTACATTTGGATCAGCATAACCACCTGGTTGTCTAAGAGGTGAAACAACCCAAAGCATTGCATCGTGTCCCAACATCCGCATGAGTTTAGGATTTGTTGAGTGATATTCTATAGGCTGCCATTCATAATGACCAGGTTCATAATACCCCGGCCAAGAACCACCTAAATCTCCCGACCATACTCCCAAGCCAGGAGAGCCACCGACGTAATCATACACGGCAGCACCGGCATATGTCATAGCTAAAAAAATAATGAAATGACCCATGTATATTTTAATCTTTAGATGTTTTTCCATTTTGCAATTCTCCAAATAATTAAGAAGAAATATAAAAACTACAATAAAACCATACCCTTACACCAGTCGTAAATCGAGATACTTTACAAATAGCTGGGCTCATAAGAGCCCAGCCTAATTACATATTAAATCTTATACTTTTCGTCTTGAAATAAAGCTAAAGAGGCTAATAGCCAAAAGTGTCATTGTAGTCGGTTCTGGAATAGCTGTTGTTACTTTTATGTTCTCAAATGCTGCACCCAAACAATCATCCATACGATCCCCAGCAAATAATTCCCAAACATTTACTTGAATTGACTTTATGCCTTCGGCCACATCAAACGTAAGTTCAAATGGAACCAATGTCCATGATGAGTATTCCAGATTGGACATATATGAAAGCGTATTTGGCGATGTAGCACCGGCATAGATACTAAATTGTGGAAAAGAATGTCCCTCGTGACCACCTCCACCAAAAGTACCGGAATATGCAAATTCGATTTTAGTGATTACTTCGCCTTCTGGGGCTGTCCACATCGCACCCACAACCTCATGCTGTCCTTCGGGAAGATAATAGTAATAATTATCTGGATCCGGGTCTGCATAACCCCATGTAGTATTGAAGATTGGACCAACTGACCAAAACATCTTATCGTGCCCCAGCATCCTTGTTAATTGGCTACCACCGCCAGTATGAGATTCAACTTTTTCCCACATATAATGACCATTGTTGTCTCCCGACCATACCCCCAGCGCCCCTGCGCCAGAATAGTCATAAACGCCAGCATTAGCAAACATTGCCATGACCAGCAAAGAGACAATAAAAACACAAACACTCAAACCATTAACTTTCTTCATTTTACTTCCTCCAGAAAAAAAACTTCAAACATATATAATCCTTAAACAACAAGTTTATGGATTCAAGCTTTCTATCATTAAATATAAAACTATCAGAAAATATCACAGTTGTTATTTATTTAAACTGTGATTGTTTTTTATTCCAGTCGGATTATAACTGACTGCCTTATCAATAACCGCACGAACATCAGAGTGAAATTCGCTAATACTAGGCGCATACAGTACAGGAACAGGCAATACAATTTCTATAGAGCCTTCCGATTTGCCATCCAGCCTGTCAAATATCAATTCGGCGGCTCGTTCTCCCATAAATTTAAAATCTGGATTTGTTGTGGGCCAGTCCTCAGTTCGACCATTTGCAGCATTATCAAAGCCTATCAGTATTACATCTTCAGGGACTTTATAGCCTTTTGCCCGCAAAAATCTTATAGCTAACGGGACATAATTATCATAAGGTAATATGATCGCATCAGCATTAATTTCAGAAGAAACAAGCTTCGTAAGAGCATTAAAGAAATTCTGCATACCAGTATCATTGATATCATCGAAAGACAAAACATACTCTAAATCGCTTTTTCCTGCTTCGGCAAATGCTTTTTTATACCCTATCACCCTGTCTTGTACAGATCTGCTGATATAATTCGTTCCGGCCTTAAGCATCGCGATTTTCTTTCGACCAGATTGTATTAAACTTTTGGTCAATTGGTATGTAGCTGTTACATTATCAAAAATAATGTGCGGACGTTTCATATCTGGCTTATATAAATCGACTACCACTATATTAAAATCCAACAACTCCCTTGCAAGATAATCCTCTGCTCCTTGTGGCCGCTGGGTATTTGGGAAAAGTACCACACCCTCACAGCCTCTGTTTTTCATTGATAAAATCTGCGATTTTTCTTCTTCAATATTCCATTCACTTTTGGCTAACTCTAAAATAGCACCTTTTTCCCTGACCACTTTTTCAATGCCCTCAAGGAGTTGAAAAGAAATGTGATCATGAAGAACACTTGCAACAAAACCAATTCTCTTCTCTTTAATGCCCTTTATTTGAGTATTCACAGGTGGGAGTTCCTCAACATATATGCCACTACCACGTCTTTTAGTAACCGCCCCCTCAGCAGCAAGAATTTCTATTGCCTTGCCGACTGTCGGCGAACTAACATTATAACGAGAAGCCAGTTCCTTAACTGTTGGCAACTTTTGCCCTTTCTTTACGCCAACTACGTAGTCGGTTCTAATTTTTTTCTGCAATACTGCTGTTACGTTCGTCATTATTTACCTCATAAAAGAATTTTATTTAATTCACACAAAAATGTCAAGCAAATAATTTAATGCTAAACAATTTTTTCTTTTGACAACACCTTTCCTACTTGATATATTTACTTCCTATACTAAGCATAGAAATAAATTGCTTATTAAATAATAAAGACCTATTAATTACCAATACTATGTTTACTACTTTCTTTGATTGTATACACAACCAAGAATCTTAAACGATGTGTATTTTGTTATTATAGGACAAGTAAATTTAATAATCTTACATACTGATTATAATAATAATATCAAATCATTCTAATGTTTTAAATGAAGTAAATATGTTTTCTTTAAACTTTTACTTTGTTTCAATAATAATTTAAAAAAATGAATTAAATTTACAACTTTTTGGATTAGGATTCGCATTTTTAAACCAATAAGAGACTATATTCTATCTTTTAAGGAGGTAAAACATGAAAAACTCAAAAATCTTAAATGCCTCTTGCCTGCTCATCTTTGTTTTTGTTTGCTCGTCGTTAGCTGAAATCGCCACTTTTAATGCCAATACTGGAATTGAGGATACCTTTATAGATGGTTATGTTGGTGGCCAACACGACATCTGGGGAGATTACAGATACCTGCAATGCGGCAACTTATCAGGTTATGGCGAACAAAAAATTATCCTTCACTTCAATGTTTCAGGTTTGATTGGTAAATACAAGAGCGTTGATTCACTTCAATTAAGGTTATACGTGGCAGGTGGTAATCCAGCTTATGATCAAGGAATAGTAAATATAGGCATTTACGAAATCTGCACCGCAGATACCGATTGGCTTGAAACTACCGCAACTTGGGCATATAAAGAACAACTTGGAAATTCTGGTAATGATTATGCAGGCTCTTACTCTTGGGTTGGTAGTGCAGGGTTGGGTACATCCGCAACAGATTATGTCACCGATCCTCTTTACGCATTTGATTGTAATCTTATAACTGATGTTGGCTTTATTGACATCGACTTACCTGTTTCATTAATTGAAACTTGGACAAAAAGTACAAATGCAGGATTACTTATTAAATGCACAATCCTGCCCGATAGGGATATTGCACATTTCAATAGCTCGGAATGTGGAAGCAGCTACTATGGCCCAAACCTGCTCGTTACTTATACGCCACTTATTAATACCGAAACTATTACCTTCGATTCTCAAAGTGGCATGGAAGATGTATACATACATGAAATGTATCCGACAGTAAACTGCAATGACTCCACTCGGCTATGGATAGGTTCATATAATGATTATGACATCAAATCATTGATAAAGTTCGATGTTCGCTCTCTCAGTGATATAAATGACATCAATATAAGTTCTGCTAAATTAACCCTCTTTTATAATGATACTCCTACTATTGATGTAAATTTCCCTATTGGCATTTATAAAGTTTTAGCCGCAAATGCAGATTGGGATCAATCCACGGCAACATGGAGAAACAAAAATCAGACAACATCTACGCCTTGGGCTGGCAGCTATGGATTAAACACTCCTGTTACAGATTATAATATACAAAGCCTTGGAATATTCTTCTATGACCATAATAAAGTATATCCATCCACTGTTGATGTAAACATTCCTGCCCATGTAATTAAAGATTGGATTAATAATCCTAATTCCAATGGCGGCTTTCTGCTGAAATACCTTGGCAATGATCCAAATGCTTATGCTCAATTCTACGACTCACTTTATGCCAGCAACATAGGACCAAAACTAAGCATAACATATACAGCACCGTGGCAGACAAAACCGATTGAGCTGCTGACCGGCAAAGCAGAAGCTCATACGCCTCAAGTAACTGCCGCAAACCAGAGTAATTTCACGGGATGGACAGTTTCCGGTACGAAAAGTGCAACCGGCACTTTAACAAACAGTTCAGATTTGCAATTATGGCGAAGCACTGTTGCCAAGCTTGCTATAACAGTGCCTACTTCGGATAGCAATATAACCTTGACTCCACCATCACCGGGAATATCTATTTCGTCCGGTGATAATATAGACATCTGGGTTTACGGCCCCAGTTATGGGTCGCCCACAATATCGATGAACCTTACAAGTGGAGGCAGCCCATTTACAGTAACCATGGTTGGTAATGTTTCAAATTATCTCGGTAATCCATGGTGGACGATGTTCCATGGTAAAATACCTGCAGGTAAAACATTTCCTGTAAAGCTGGTGTCCATAGCTTTTGATAATCTAACAAACGGTAGTGACGTTCTGTATTGGGATGCGATAAGTTTTTATACAGATACAACCTCGCCTGCCAATCCATCCTTGGGTACACTTTCGTTCCCGACCACGACGGATACCATATTGCCGTCTATAAACGCGGGCACCTCATATACCAATTCGGTACAAGTGGTTGACAGCAACACATGGAATTTCAAGTATGTCGGCAGTGACTGTAATGTTACCTACACTTACCATGCAGCGACAGGTACGCTAAACGATATAACTGGAAACTATAATGACGTGTACACTTTTTATCCTACAATCAACGGCGGTATTGTTGCGAACGTCGGTGGTGAAAGTTTTACTCCCGATTCCCCCGGAACTCCACAATTACTTTCTTCTACACTTGTATCAGGAGATAATTATCTTTACACATGGTGGCAATTGACCAAAAACGGCCAAACTATACAATACGACCTTACGTTCCAGATAAAAGGCAAAACTCTAGTCATAAGAGCAAGAAATCCTGACAAAAATGTTATAACCGAATTTAGAATAGGCCGTACGTCTACATCAGCGGATTATAAGCTATTCCCAATGCCGTTTTGGGAAAATCGTCAGGCAGAACGCCCACAGATTTTAATGATGACTGGCGGTCTGTTCTTTACTGCTATGCTAGATTGGTACGAGACTCTCGCGTCTCGCTTTATGTTCGATAGCAGCCCTCGCGATGGCACTGGTACGGTGATGGTAAGCAATAAGGCGTACTACGGATATCCCAAAACAGACGGCACCTTAAACCCGATCAGAGAGCGATTACTCATAACCGTATCAGACAAGATTGCTGAAGTACTGCCGAATATACCAAATCCGCCTTCGCCAAATGGCAGCACGACATCTAATCTTCTTTATGTCTGCCGCGATTTCTGCTTATTGGACCCGCTGGATATTGACTATGAAATTGCTTTATGGCAACTTCTCAAGGCTTATGGAGTAAATGACATGCTTATTCATTTTACTCCAGATATGTTTAAAACCCCAGTGGCAAACATGAATGGTTTTTCTCTTACAACTGATGCGGGATTGCCATTTGGCGGAGACGATGCCGTGATACGGCTGGTGGATGAACTTCAAACATTAGGCTACAAGTTCGGAGTATATACAGATTATAGAATTATTCATCCGCTTAGCAAAGAGTTTTCAAATGACCTTGTCGCTCTTGATCGAGGTGATCACAATTCTGACTGGCTTACCGCATGTGGTTCTACATTTATGCTCAAACCAAGCATAGCGTCTACAAAGGCCGCAAATTGGGACGATGGGCTCGTAACTAAATTCGGGTTCGATGCCGTTTATAGCGATGAGATGACCAACACAGCCCCATGGGGGGGATTGATTGACTACGACGCAAGGGTCTCCGGAGCCGGACAAATATCGGCAACATTTAATGCTATCGGCAAAGTACTGCTTAATCAGCGAGATTCTTACGGCTTAACATGGTCGGAAGGCACGGTTCAGTATTTGTGGGCCGGACTTTGCGACACCGCATATTCCCAGAACAATCATCCCTTTGATGACCCGAATTTGTTGGTCGATTTTAAGCTATTGAAAATGCAGCCGCTGGAAAATGATAATGGAGTAGATCTAATTCAGCCATATGACAAAGGTTTGGATTGGCGGCTCGCGACACAGATCGTTTTTGGCAACATGGGATACTTATCCAGCACCGGCATCGAAGGCGATCTGACAATGAAGCAGGCTAAAAAAATTAGTTCCAGTCTTTATGAGCCTATTCTCAAATCATATTATATGATGCGCCAGTTACAGACATACTATTGGATGTCGTTACCGACTCTCATTCAGTATCCCGATAATACTGAAACACTGGTGAGCACCGAATGGGCAGTCAGAAACAACTGGATCTGCGGCAAAGTATATACTCAATACCAAAGTGGTCTTGAGGTTTATGTAAATCGTAATAGCACTTCCAACTGGAATGTCTCACTCGGCGGAACATCTTACACATTAGACCCGAACGGATATGTCGCGTATAGACCGGCAGATATGCTCGAATATTCCTCTCTTGTAAGCGGCCACAGAGTCGATTACAGCGAAGGACCGATGTATATTTATTGCAATGGCCGCGGGACAAGTACAAGCTTCCCAAAGATAACCGCGGCAAGAAGCTATGCCGTCACCAATGATGCCACTTATACTTGGTTAACACCGACTCCATTTATCGCTACCGAACAAGTAACTCTAAAGGGATATACGAGCATTACAGGCGTTACAGGCTTCGATCAGTTTGGAAATTCACTGCCGAACAGTATTACCTACTCAATAAACAGCAACAACCTCCTGCTGACAACCCAGTCGGATGTCTTTAAATACAGGATACAGGCTTCAGATCCCGGACTGGCTATTAGTCCAAATCCTTCTAACAGCGCAACAGGAGTTGCCTTAACGCCAACTCTAACTTGGGCATCTGGAAACAACACCGTTTCACATGATGTTTATTTTGGAACAAATCAGACAAGTGTTACCAATGCCGCCCGTTACTCTGCTGAGTTCAAGGGCAACCAGGCCGGCACAAGCTATGCCTCCGGCACACTTAATGCAAATACAATCTATTATTGGCGTATTGATGAGGTTGGCAATGGCAAAACTACAACAGGCGCAGTCTGGAGTTTTACTACAATTCCTCCAAATCCACCAACATTTGTCGCCGCGGGAGCAGCCGCACACAACACGGTAGGAATCACGCCTGCACTTCCGGCTGGCATTGCAACAAATGATATTTTGCTACTTTTCGTTGAAACGTATAATCAGGCTATTTCGATAGCCAATCAAAATGGTGGAACGTGGACTCAAGTTACAAATTCGCCGCAGGGAACTACCGGCACAAGGCTTACGGCTTTCTGGTCAAGATATAATGGCACTCAAGGTGCACCAACAACATCTGATTCAGGCGATCATCAGATTGGAAGGATTATAGCTATTCAAGGCGCTACAACATCTGGTAATCCATGCGATGTTACAGCCGGTGTTGTTGAATCCACATCGGATACAAGCGGCTCAATTCCTGGAACGACTACGACGGTTGCCAATACTCTTGTGGTATTGGCCGTAGCTACAAGTCTGCCTGATTCCAACTATGATAATAACAGGTTCTCGAGTTGGACAAATGCAAACCTGACAAGTCTTACGGAGCGTGTCGATTGTAGTCGGAACTCAGGCAATGGCGGGGGTCTTGGCATAGCGACGGGTATTAAGGTAACATCTGGTGCTTACGGCAACACTGCTGTTACGCTTGCGACATCAGCGACTAAAGGTATGATGAGCATTGCGATTAAGCCTTAATATAAAACCTGTTGATTGTTTTTTATGAAAGTGTTTAACTTAGGCATAGCGGCAGCAAATTATAAGTCGCTATGCCTTTGATATTTGCCTGATTTATGTAATGATAAAGGATTTAACTTTGTACGAAAAAAAACTAAACCCACATAATATTCACTTAATACTTGGCACTCACTGGGATCGCGAGTGGCTTTATTCATTTGAATACTCACAATCTTTGCTAATAGAAATGATGGATAACTTACTTGAATATATGGATGCCAATCCTGATTTTCGCTTTTTTCATCTTGATAGCCAAGTCGTTATTGTTGAGGATTATTTACGTGCGAAACCACACAATAGTGACAGACTTATTTCCCTGATCAAACAAGGGCGAATACTGATTGGCCCTTATTACTCACTCTTAGAAGAAAATCATATTCTTGGTGAATCTATCATCAGAAACTTGTTGATTGGTAACAAACTTGCCAATGAGTATGGCCGAAGAATGAATGTAGGATATTCGCCTACAGGCTATGGACGCATTTCACAATTACCTCAAATTTTTAAAAGTGTCGGAATTGATAATATTATTTTTTATAGAGGGTTGCAGCAAGATAAATCGAACTTTGAATTTTTATGGGAAGGCCCTGATAAAAGTCAAATTTTAGGAATGCGTCTAACCGGCCCTATAGGAAGAGGAACGTTTTTAGTAAATCTCATCACTCCCAGCTTCTTCCCCAAAGGGGTTAATGTAGATGAAATCATGATTATTCAAAATGACTTAAATAATCCTCATAGCATTGAACGTGGATTTATGGATTTTGTAGACGAATATAAAAAAGAGTTTAATCAGAAACTTTTAATCGAGAAATTCAAAGAAATTGAAGAATTACTAGCAAATGATACTTCCAGTGATTCATTAATACTAATACACGCCGAAGATTATGGTGCAGCTAAAGACTTCATTGCGGAGACGGTGGAAACTATCAATAATGACGCTGGTTACGAAAAACTGAAAATCTCATCATTACCGATGTTTGTGGAAGATTTTTGTCAATCACTGGATACAAATAAATTGGCTTTATTGCATGGAGAATTCAAACAAAGCCGTAAAACATTTAAAGATTTCCCTATTTACATGTCCACCATTTCTTCGATAAATAATATTAAAGTGGCTAATAGAAAAGCCGAATTGGCATTAGCAAGATATGCTGAGCCATGGGACACAATATGTGCCTTTATTGCCAAAGATACAGGAAAAAAATTGTTAGAAAATACGTGGAAAGATCTATTAGCTTCTCATGCACATGATAGCATAGCTGGCCAGGGAACAGACGAAGTCATAGACAATGTTTACAATAGACTATTGCGAGTTAAGCAAACGTCAGATGGCATTAATGAAATGTCTATGAAAAAACTCGTTAGCCAGATTAAAATGCCAAAAGCAGATAATGGAACAGTTTTTCTTACGATATATAATTCATCAGCAACAGAACGCAATGACGTTATAAATCTTTATATTGATATGCCTTTTAATCTGTCAGATGAACATGGAGATGTCTTTTTATCTGAATTATGGTCAAAAGAAGAAGCTGATCCAAAATATTTTGTTGATTTGAACAATATAACACTCCAAATTAAAGATGCTTCAGGTAACGAGATAGCTTTTGCTATCAATAAGATCGAACCATTAAAACCTATCGGTATAAAACATTCCGAATGGGGCAAAAGGCGTTTATGTTCTAATAGATTTAAATGCTCGCTTGCGGTAAATAATATTCCTCCTTTAGGCTATAAAGTTCTTGCTATAAATCATGCACAAGCAGAACAAAAAGAAAAACCGAAGCCCAAGAATATATCATCGATCAAAAATCAGCTTGAAAATGACTATTTACGAATTTTCATAAATGAAAACGGAACATTAGATGTGGTGGATAAAAGGACTGGCTTGCAATGTAATGGACTTTTACTGTTTGAAGACAGCATGGAAATTGGTACTATGACACAAGCTAAAACATCCCAAAGCATAGTATTCGACAACGTGAGGGCGGATATCCTATTGCTTGAAAATAATCATCTTTGTGCGACTTACCAAATCAGAACTGTATTGAATATTTCTGTTTCTGCAGCGGAAGACAGAATGCAAAGAAATAATAAAACAGTAGGAATTGAAGTCTGCTCAAAGGTTACTTTGAAATACAACAGCTCAGTGATTGATGTTTCTACTAAAGTAATCAATTTAGCGAAAGATCATAGATTCAGAGTATTGTTCCCTACCACGTTATCGACTCAAAAAGTATTTGTAGACCAACCCTTTGATATTGTGGAAAGAGATGTCAAACCAAAAGATTTCGAAGATGAATACCTAGAAAAACCTTATACGACTTTACCAATGCAATCATTTATCGATGTTAATGATGGCACTAAAGGAATAGCAGTAATGACTTTGGGACTATTGGAGTATGAAATACTTCACAATCCCACAAATACGATAGCAATTACACTGCTAAGATGTTTCCAAAACATAAATAAATTCTGCGGCAATGTCGATTATAATTCTATACGATCACAGCAAATTGGCGAGCATGAGTTTAAGTATGCTGTCTATTTCCATCAAGGCGATGTTTGGCAGGGAAAAGTGCATCAAAAATCCGAAGAACATCTATTGCCATTAAAAGCAGTACAAAGCTACAGGAAACATATCAATGGTTTACCCCCAGAGTTTAGTTTCATTAAGTTCAACCATGAAGATATTTCCCTTAGCGCTTTGAAAATGAGCGAAACAGATGATGCCGTAATATTGAGATTTTATAATAATACAAAGAAGGATATAAATACATCTATTAAAGTATGGCAGAAAGTAAAATCAGCCAATGAAGTAAATTCTCTTGAACAAACTATATCTGTTTTAAACCACAAAGATGATTCAATTAACATAAACATTAAAGCAAAAAAAATAATGTCTTTAGGAATAAAATTCGAATGAAAACCCAATGTCCAATGAATGAATTAATTTTTGACGAACACTCATTGACCAGATTAGATACTGCCGCAGATGGCAGATTTAAGGCTGGTATGAATGGGATAAAAAATATATATGCTACAAATGACAAAAAAGTTCAATTCATTCAATATGATGATGCAAATATAATAGCATATGTTCAATCACAAATGGGCTATCCGGCAATGTACCCGTTACTACCTGTAAAAATTGAAAAGCCAATTAAAGCCATTCTAATGGATTTGGACGGCACAAGCGTAAAAAGTGAAGAATTCTGGATTTGGATTATAGAAAGAACGATAGCCAAATTACTTAGTAATCCACATTTTCAGCTTGAACAAAGTGATTTACCCCATGTGTCTGGACATAGTGTATCAGAGCATTTAAAATATTGTACCCAGAAGTATTGTCCTGAAAAAAACGTTGAACAAGCAAGAGAATATTACTTCGACATTACCAGACATGAAATGCGGGCCATTCTTGATGGTACTGGAAAAACTAATGCGTTCAAACCTGTTGATGGGCTAAAAGATTTTCTTTACACGTTAAAAAACCATAAAATTAAGATTGGTCTGGTAACAAGCGGTCTTTATGAGAAAGCATGGCCGGAAATCGTTGCTGCATTTAAAGAACTAAAAATGGACGATCCTAACGAATTTTATGATGCCATTATCACGGCAGGTTTTGCTATCCGCAAAGGACAAGTTGGTACACTTGGAGAATTGGAACCCAAGCCCCATCCATGGTTATATGCTGAAACAGCACGTGTTGGACTCGGTATAGATTTTTCGCAAAGGTCGCATATAATAGGAATAGAAGACAGTGGCGCAGGCGTAGTTTCTATCCGCCTTGCAGGATTTGCAGCTTTAGGAATTTCCGATGGCAATATTGAACAAAGCGGAACTTTGGGGCTTTGTTCAGGATTTTGTACGAATCTTGAGGAAGTATTAGACATTGTTTTATGAAATCTGATTGAACCTGGCGGAAAGTATCGATACTTTGGGAGAATTATCAAATGTTATCAGATCAAAAACTCAACCATATATGGCGGCCATTCTCATCACATGCTTATGCAGCAAATGCACTATATATACCAAAATTTGGAGATAGCAAAGCTTATGAATTGATGGTTGGACTAACCCAAAATTATCCGGTATGGGCCAATCATCCGCTCTTAGACTATTGGCAGGGTTACCACCGTTTCGGCGCGGAACGGTTTGAACATGAATGGCAGAAAATGAAAGTCCTGGGTTGGGAAATCCGTCTTGATAAAAATTATTGGAGCTTTTTGTATCTGCCTGATGGAAAAGCTTGCAGAATATTTGTAAGGTTTTTGTCTGGAATTAAAGGCCGGCTTAAAATAAATATTCTTATAGATAATGATTCTGATGTTCAAAGAGAGTTGGAGTTACGCCTTTTTTTCTCACCCATCTGGACTTTAGCATTTCCCAAACATAAAATTAACAACATCACACAATCAACTGTCCGACTGTATCAAGATGATTTTGATTTCGAATTTAAAACTAAACAGCTAAAATTTAAGAACATAGAAGTTATTTCATCACTGAACTATATCTGGTTCCCCAATAATATTGAACTTTCAAGTAATCCTGAAAATCCCATTTCGAAAGAAAAAATGAGATTAATGATAGAAACAAAACCGTTCATTATTGGGCCACATGAAAAGAAAGAATTAGAAATCAATGTATTTCCTACAAAAGATGCCAAAAATGAAAAGCTTGGAAAATGGCCTAAACTTGTTATGCCGGATTCTAAAAATTTAGCCTACGAACATCTCTGGTGGGAGATTCAGCACAATCAGCAATATGCAAAACCGAAAAATCAAACCCGCGCTATGTTGACATCAATATTGATTCCAGCTCGGCAGTTTGGAAAATACTATTTGTGGGATTCCGGAATGACCATGCTTGGTGCCTCGGAAAAAGACACAACATTTGTGGAAGATCATCTTTCAAAATTACCTAATCCACAACTACTTGGATCAGATGCCTATACGGTTGTTGGCTCTTTCATACCAACACCAATTTTTGCTTGGTGGGAACTTTATTCCAAAAACCGGGATAAAACGTTACTTCAAAAATATTATGATAAGTTAAAGCAGTTATCTGATGCATTTTATTTTTGGCCGGAATCGATGTATTCTGCTGAACATGATGGTTTAATTAGTACACCTCGAAACACAAATGGCATGGACGACCATCCTGCGATAATCTGGTGCGAAGGACAAGTATGGACATGGGATTATGACAAACCATTACCAACCAACCCAGATAGAGTTCGCCGTATCGGAAAACAGCCTGGAATGACTGCTGTGGCTGTGCGGCTGGCAAAAATCTTGCGATTAGCAGCGTATCAGCTCGCCAAAAAAGATGATATTCAATATTTTTCGAAACTTATTCAAAAATCTGAAAACGCTCTTAATGAAAGATGCTGGAATGAAAAATTAGGTATGTATTTATGGCTTACAAGAGACGATGGACAGTTACCGATGTACGGTATTGATAGTTGTTATCCATTGATGTCCAATTCTGTCTCTCAAATCCAGCGATCTCGTATTTTGGAAAAACTCTTCAGCCGGGACGATGGTTTTTGGACAAAATATGGCATGACTACGATTCCTCCACGAAGCGAATACTTCCGTCACGGCTATTGGAATGGTTCTATTTGGATGGCGGCTCAATGGTTTATTTGGAAAGCGCTTATTAACAATGGCGAAATGAAATTCGCCAACGCTCTTGCTGACAAATTAATGCATCTTTGGGAGCGAAATCACAATAAAACATTGTGCTGCTGGGAAGCCTTTCCATTACCTGATGGTGAAGGTAAATCCAACTCAAGATTCACCGGACTAACATCCACCATGCTTTCATTTTCACACGCTCGAAGATCTCCTGGAAGAGTGCAATTTTCACAGGATGTGCTTGCTAAAGTCAATATTGATAAGAAATTTACGAATCTTAGTGCAAAACTTATCTCGCCATTTGACAAAGTTAAATCAGGGTTCAGTGCCGTTTTAAAGCCAAATGCTTTATATGAGATATTTATAGATAAAAATCTTAAATTTAAGAAACATACAGATACATATGGGTATTTAGATTTCGCCATGACAATTCCACTTAATAAAATTGTAACTGTTTACATAACAAAAAGTAGTCAAAAGGATTAAATAGCATGAATAACAAAATTAAATTCTGTTTGGTATCTATCTCTTTAATGGTTTTAAGCAACTGTGTTTGGGCACAAGAAACTATAAATGCTTCAAACATTTCTACACAAACTGCTTTCGATTTTAAAAACACCATTACTCCCAACCCAACATGGAATTGGAATGGCTGGCAAACTGTTGAATTGAAAAATGGATATTTCCAAGGCAAGGCCAATGGGAAAACAAATAATACTATCACTTCCCCTGAACTCAATATTAACGCTGACAAATTCCGTTATCTGGAATTATATGTTTCTAATGAAGGAGTAGTACTGCAAACAAGCCTGTACTTCTTTACAGATAACACTACCATTTCCAGCGACAAACACATCTTTACAGAAATCGAGAATCCTCGGCTGTCATTCCCGCAAAAATTAATCATAGACCTTGGTGCCTGCCCTAATTGGAAAGGAACCGTAAAAAAGATTATGCTTTCTTTCCCGCCTCGGTCAGTAGGGTCACTTTTTATAATATATGGACTTCAGTTTGTCGAAAAGCCAAACTATCTCTACAATGGGAACCTGCTCCTGAATGGAGATAACACACTGCCAATGGATTGGACAATTCGACAATCCGATAATGTTGCGATAACCCATATAAGTCCTGATAAAACTAAATCAGGTCAGGCAGAACTGGCATTGACCGCATCATCTGACAATGCTGGTAAAGCAGTAGTTTCGACTGAACTTAAACACATGCACAATGAGCATTACTACCGCCTTACACTGAACTATCTTTTAGAGGGCGGAGCATCTTGTGTTGGTAAGGTCGTACTCCTGAACCCTGATGGCAGTGTATTGCAAGATATTCCAGCCGCAATTGAAAAAGAAACACAAAATGTTACCTCACGTTTTCAAGTGCCCAAACTGGCATATATCGGAAAGGTAATATTTGATGCAAACCTGCCTGCCGGCAGCCAATTAATAATTAAAAATGCACAACTTGACTATCTTGAAAGCGGCATTGGAAATTGGAGTTCATCGTGGATTTGGCTGCCACAGACTTTGGAGCAACAGTCGGCTTATTTTTTTAAAAAAATCATCGTTGATAAGAGTAATCTCAAAAACGCCATACTTCAGGCAACATGCGATGATAGGTTTAGGCTATTTTTGAATGGCGAGCAAATACTTCAAGGCGAACACTGGGCAAAAGTTGAAGTTTTCGATATTCTGTCGCAATTGGAAGATGGCGAGAACATCCTCACCGTCCATGGATTTAACACACAGAGCTACAACGCAGGCCTGCTTGCTGAAATTCGTCTAACTGATTCCAAAAACAATCTCCAGCTAATTACAACTGATGATTCATGGAAAGTCACTGAGAACAAACCGGCAGATTGGCCATCTACTAAATCTGAACAATGGCAAAATGCAAAAGTGATTGGGCAACCTCCCTGCAATCCATGGTCAACAATTAAATATTATACGGAGGTACCGTCTCCAAAACCCGCCAGAAACGTAGCCGCATTTAAGGACATCGCAAAAAAACATACCAAATATTCCGTAGATACCTCGCTGGGCTATCCTCGCATTTGCTCTGACGGCAAAATTCTTACCCCACTCATATTTGGCGGACCATGTGAGTATCCATCCGCTAATTTTGCAGCTTACGAAAACGCTGTACGTAGCGGCTTTCATATTTATCGCATCTGGCTTGAGTTTGGCAGAGCTTGGCATCAGAATAGCTATAATGTCGATCTATCACAATTTGATAGTCAAATCGAGGAACTTGTAACAGCTGATCCAAATGCGAGATTCTTCTTTTTGTTTAGGATTAGCGCGCCAAGTTGGTGGCTGGAAAAGTATCCTGACGATGTTTGCCGTTTCAGCGACAATATGATTAACGGGGCTTATG
Organism: Planctomycetes bacterium GWF2_41_51; assembly: GCA_001825665.1. Taxonomy (GTDB): domain Bacteria; phylum Planctomycetota; class Phycisphaerae; order Sedimentisphaerales; family UBA12454; genus UBA12454. The sequence goes on from MHXZ01000033.1 coordinate 37,873, forward strand.
GAATACTGCCTTCGACCAGTTCAAAACGATGGCGAAACGATGTCACACAGTACCTAAACACACTCATAAAACACACAGAATCAGCATGGTATTCAGATCGAATAATCGCATATATGCCAAGCAGCCACTGTGGCCCAGAGTGGGTTTTGACAACCAAAACGAACCAATATCCTGATTACAGTCCAGCAATGATATCTTTCTTCCGCAACTGGCTGAAAGAAAAATATAAGGATGTTGAACAGTTGCAAAAAGCATGGAAAAATGAAACTATAACTTTCGATACAGCACAAGTTCCTCCTAGAGAATTACGTGATGGAGAGCAATATTTCATTGATCCCGCTATCTCACAACAGGTTATTGATTACAATCGTTGCTTAAATGAGTCCGTCTCCACCGCTATACTTGAATTTCAGGAACATATCAATAAACTATGTAGTAATCGCTGTCTGAATTTTGCTTACTACGGTTACAATTTCGAACTCGCTCAATTAGCTATTTATCCTCAGGTTACCGGCCACTACGATCTTACAAGAGTTATGAATTCCCAATATATCAATGGTTTAGCATCCCCTACCAGTTATACATACAGACAAGGTGGTTCTGTAAGTGGTGCTGTTACAGCAGTTTCTAGCCTTGCGATACATAATCAACTCTGGATACAAGAGGCGGATATCCGAACGAATCTAACAATAGATAGTTTCGGACATAAAACCGCTTTCAATATGGAAGATGCAGTTGCTCAAAACATTCGTGAATTCGCCTATGCAATTACTCGCAGATTTGGTATCTGGTATTTTGACATGAGCGGCGGCTGGTTCGACAACCCTTTATTCGAGAAAGACTTTCGTACTATGCATAAAGCCTATGACTGGGCTATCCAGCGGCCAATTTCATGGCACAGCCCGATAGCGGTTTTCTTCGATGAAAAAGTGCTCGACCGCACAAGTCTTCTCAGAGAACACTGGGGAGCAGACAATATCAAAGAAATGCTTGGCTCATTCCGGTATGGCCTTGGACGATGCGGTATACCATATGACAGCTATGTAATAGATGACATTTATAAGATCAATCCCAAACAATATAAGTGCATCGTTTTGCTTAATGCATGGCAAAAAGACAAAAAACTTAAACAATATCTTGATGAAAACTTCTGCCGTGATGGACATATGATAATTTGGATGTATGCTCCTGGCTATTCCGGAGATATCCTCAGTACCGACAATATGAACTATATGACTGGTTTGAAATTTGGCTCAATGCCAAATGTGAATCTCGGCTATAACCTTAATCGCAAGCACACGTTTTTTACTGGTCCTGAATTCACAGGAATCGACGGCGGAGACGAAAAACTGAGCCCTCCGATTTCCTTCTATGTTGTCGATCCCAATGTTGAAGTATTAGGGACATCTATTGAGAATGGAAAGCCAATCTTTGTGATGTGCCAAAAAAAAGATTACTCCACTACTTTCATGGCCTCTCCTGATCATTCCGGACTGGTTTGGAGAAAATTATTTGAGCAGGTTGGCATTAAATCTTTTGTTGATAAGACCGATTGCGTGTATTACGATGGTGATTTTTTTGGAATTCACTTTATTGATGGTTCAGGCCGTCGAAAAATCATGCTAGAAAATGACGTGTCTGCTGTATGGGATGTATTCTCAGGACAAAAGATATGTGAAGGAAAACATGAATTTACTATCGAAGCTAAACATGGTCAGAGCCGTATGTTTTTCTTAGGCAATGATGACAAAATGCCTTTTGGGGCAAACATTAAATAGCAAGTAGCTATATCCATTTAGCCAATACGATATTGTATTAAGGGTTACAGAAAAATGAAAACACCAAAAGAAAATTTCATAAAAGCTTTAGAAGGTGGACAGCCTTCTGGACGAGTTCCTCACTTTGAACTGGTATTCTTTTTAACAATGGAAGCCTTTGGCAAAGTGCACCCAAGGCATCGCATCTTTTGTCAATGGGACCAAATGTCTGACAAGGAAAAACAACTGCATCGTCAAGACATAGCGAAAACATACATAGATACTGCCAAAAAATATGAGCATTCGGCTATTTTTTTTCATCCAGCTGGAGGATGGAATGATAACAATTTAATCCCTGAAATCATAAAGTGTCTGGAGATAATACGAGAAATTGCAGGAAATAATTACTTCACAATGATCCATGGCGATGCAACACATGGAGTTCCCGATGGCGAACAAATGCTGCAATTCGCAAATGATTTAGTCGATAATCCACAAAAGCTTAAGGACGAAGCCGAACTAATGATCGAAGAAGCCTTAAAGAAAGCCCAGATTTACAAAAAAGCTGGAGTTCTCGATGGTTTCGCTTTATGTACTGATTATTGTCTGAATCAGAGCCCTTTTCTTTCACCAGCGATGTTTGATGAATTCGTGACACCCTTTCTAAAACAACTCATTGCTGGTTATCGAGAAATGGGATTTTACACAATTAAGCATACCGATGGCAACATAATGCCAATACTTGATAGTCTTGTTGAATGCAACCCACACGCTTTGCACAGTCTCGATCCACAAGGCGGAGTAGATATTGCAGAAGTAAAAAAACTTGTTGGCAACAAGGTCTGCCTAATTGGGAATGTAAACTGTGGTCTGCTGGATACTGGCACTGATGACGAAGTAATCGAGTCCGCTCGCTATGCTCTCAAGCATGGAATGCAGGGCGGAGGGTATATTTTCTCTACAAGTAACTGTATTTATACAGGCATGAAACTACAACGCTACGAATTGATACATAATATTTGGAAAAATGAAGGGAGTTATTGACTCGTACCAATTTCCGATTCTTTATTCGAATTTGATTCAGAACTTGCGACCTATTTCATGTCAACAATTACCACTTTCTTACAAGAAATATTTTATGATGAATGACCGGATGTGTGGTTAAACAAAAAATCTGTGCAAAACTATACATCGTAATAACAATCTATGAATCTGACGGCTCTATTTTTATAAATCTGCCGATATCCGTTACATTATCCGGCACACCCTGAACATCATTAGCAAAATCTCTGCCTTGCCATGCTGTGTATGAGCAATTTCTATTATCACCATTTCTCCTCCGTACACTTTTCCTCTTTGCTATGTATTTTTGCCATAATATTACATTTACATTTTAAGCAATACTTCCGCGTCAAAGCTCTATGCGGCTTAATTGGTAAATCGCTCAATGTTTCCAAAGACTCCAAATTTTTTAAAACTTCAATCTTATTTTCATTTAGCCAAGTAGCAAACTCAACATCTTTGAGCCAGGTTATATTTTCACATGATTGACATACTGCAAACCTCTCTTTTGCATACTTAAAATCGATACCTGCCCTACTTGCGGCAAGTTTGGCAAAACCTTCTGCAATATTTTTAATCTTTCTTACTTTTGGAATTATTCCAAGCTCTTGTTTGATTTTACCACCACAACAACTCATTGTGAACACTCTGCCTTAATCCAATAATCGTCCCAATTCTTACCCGTTATCGGCGCATTATCAAATTCTGAAGTGTGCGATATTTCGCACGCATATACAAGTCCATCAGTGCCTCGAACCATATCTCCTACATTGTATCCACGACCTTCTTCCCAATATTGCACTTCAGGCAAGTTTGATGAAACAACAACCCTGCCCCATACGCCTACATTGAATTCTGCATCGTGATTAGTAAAAAACACGCCTTCTTGAACCGGCAAACTACATTTTATTTTTGCCCAATACTCTTTCCAGTTTGCATCAACTTCAGGAACATTAGGCGTGCTTTCAAGTTCCCAATATTCTGCCCAATTCTCACCCGTAACAGGCCGATTGTTTGAAAATGGAGCGTGGACTTTGATACATTTATACCCATTGCCATCAGTACCTAATACTCTGCTTGTGCCTGCCGTTGCAAAAAGCGTATTACTGCTCCAATTCTTAAAAGTGTGATTATCTAATACTTCCCACCAATAATCGTAATGGCATTGCGAATTATGTACATCCGGTGTGTGTCCAACATTAGCGCCGGTGTAAATATATCGTGAACGCACAATATAGCCATCGTAATGCACCGATGTTCCGTTGGGATAAGTCGTACTGCTGCTGTAGTCATTAACTAAACCCCATTTTCCTGCCCACGAACCACCCGAAACAGGTCTATTAACTGTATCACTTGTATGAAGTGTTCTGCAATAATATTTTTTCCCATCCGTACCTTCAACAATATCACGGCCATGCGAGTAACTCAAGCTCGGACTACCCCAATAATCATCCCAAAACTCACCAGTTACAGGCTTATTGTTTTCGCATGAAGTTACTGTTTGAATCTCTGTTTTGGCAATGTAAACTTTTCCATCTGTACCCCATACTTTAGCTCCGCCGTAATATTGGAAATCGCTTTGCCACTCTGCCACATTATCAAGATTTATGCCGTTCCATGTTCCGTAATCTGTCCACGCTCGCCTATCCTTTATACACAAATAGTCACCTTTACTACCCTCACCAATATTGCCGACAATAAAAGAAGCGTTGGCTACTATAGGGTTGTAACTATCTGACCTCCAACTAAGAAAAAGACTTTCCCACCCGCACATAAATATCGGGCAATGACAATATCCTCCTTCATGCAAGTATCTGCGGTATAAATGAATATAAAAATATCTGGCATCACCGATGTATCTCATCGCAAGCATTGTCATAAAACTTGCATCATTACATTCATATGCAGCTAAACCCATTACATCCGAGATTTTGCTTAATGTGAAAGTTCTGTTTGGATTTACCCAAGGAAGTGAAAAACTGCAAGATTCCTCAGCCGCGTATGCGCATGGAAATTCGCTTTCCATTATA
>MHXZ01000034.1 GCA_001825665.1 Planctomycetes bacterium GWF2_41_51
AAAAAAGAAGCTCTTCAGAAATATCTCAATCAGGCTGCATATTTGCACGGAAATCAAGAAGTTACGCAACAAAAATTTACAGATGATATAACACTAAAGCAACTTTGCGATATGTATCTAAAATATCAGTTTGCAAAAGTTCAGGCAAATGACCTTACTGCAGCGCATCACAATGAGCAAATTAGCAGTTTAAATAAATTGATTAATTTCCTGGGGCAAGGCAGGAGAATCAAAGCAATATCAACTTTAGATTTACAGAATTATAAACGAATGCTCCAGAAATCTGCTATTTCGGTATATAGATTGAATTTGCATATAAGCATATTGAAGGCTTTGTTCCACTGGGCAAGAAAAAATGATATACTTGTAAATATTCCGAATATTGATGCGGTTTCAAGAGGTAAAATAATTCACAAGGAAAAATTTATTTTTAGCTCGGAACAGATAACTAAATTGTTGTCCATAGCAGATATAAAAATGAAGGCCATGGTATGGCTGGGATTAAATTGCGGTTTTGGGTGCACTGACTGTGCAGAACTTAAGTGGACTGATTTGGATCTTGCTAATCATAGAGTTAAATTGGCAAGAAAAAAAACAGGCATAATGCGAGATTTGGTGTTATGGCCAGAGACGATTGAAGCACTGAAAATGGTTCCAAGAAAAGGTCAGCTTGTTTTCTATACTTCGAGAGGCAAACCGTTTATACAAACAAAATTCAAAACAGATGGTGATGGCAATGGTAAATATATAACCTTGAATATACTTACTACGAAATTTTCAAGACTTGTTAAAAGGTCTGGTCTTAATGTTCCAAGAGGGACAGGGTTTTATAGCCTTCGTCGGACAGCGGCTACAATAGCTGCCAGGTCTGGCGATCCGTTTGCTGTGCAGAGATTGCTTGGCCATGCTGATTTGCAAATGGCAACGCGATATGTGCAGGATGTCTCTGCACAGACAGATAGAGTAGTTGAAAATAGCCGAAAGTATATCATTTAACAAATGCTTTTGAAGACTGTATTTCTCAGAATAGTCAGAAAGATCAAAGTAATCAATTTCCTAAAGACGACACCAATTGTGCGGATCTGATAGTCTATTACTGTCAAAACGAAAAAAAATTAATAAATTATTGCCATGGGTGTTTTGGTTTTAAGTAAAAAATTGTGTCTGATTTTATTTTGTATAATTCCTAAGTTCTTAATTATAAGGAGGTTATATTTTTTTGAAAAATATGTTGACAAATTTAGTTAATCGGTTAGAATTAGGCTTATTAATCGGTTAGAATATAATTTGTGAGAGATAGGAATGTCGGTAACAATTTATGATATTGCAAAAAAAGTAAACACCTCGGCCGTCACGGTTAGTCTTGCTTTGCGGGGCAGCAATAGAGTTAGTGAGGCAACTAAGCAAAAAATTAAAGGCATGGCTAAACGCCTTAATTATCAGCCTAATCAACTTGCAAGAGGTTTGAGCGGGGGAAGCACTAAAACCTTAGCTTTTGTTTTTAATTTTTCCTCTTTAGATTTTGCTCATGATCAATCTTATATGGAATTGTTTCATGCTCTGTCTCAAGTTGCAGTTGGATATGGTTATAAATTGTTTGTCCACAGCTCTACAGTTGCTCAGAAGGTAGAGGATGTTTTTAAAGAGGTGGTGCCATACGGAGTAGATGGAATTATTTTAGGTTCTAATTTAAGTGAAGATGACAAAAAGATTTTATCCAAGCCTCCTGTCCCCACAATACTTTTGGGGAGGGATTTCTGTGGTGAGAAAACAAGTTGTGTGGTTTATGGCGATTTTGAAGGTGCCCAAAAAGCTGTAGAACATCTTTTAGGACTCGGTCACAGAAAGATAGCTTTTGTTGGCAAATGTGGTTTAGAGGCATCGGTGAGAAGACTGAATGGGTATAAGGATTCTCTGGTTTCAGCAGGGATAGATATTGATGAAGAGTTGATTATTGAATGCCATACTGATTTGGAATCAGGGGAATCTGCCGCGATTGCTTTGTCTAAGCTTTCCTCTCCGCCCACGGCTGTGATTGCCGTTACGGATCTTGCGGCCTTGGGAGTGATTTCAGGTTTTCGCAAAAAAGGAATTGAAGTACCGAAAGATGTCAGTGTTGTTGGCTTTGATAATTTAAGTATGTGTGGCCATTCGATACCATCGCTAACAAGTATTGATCTCGAGCGTAAACAAATATCAGAATCAGCAATGGAACTTTGTTTAAATATGTTAAAAAAGCATGGCAAAGGAGAGCGTAAGCAAACTCCTTGTAAACTTGTTATTCGGGAATCTACATCGATCTGCATAACTAAATAACTTTCTTTCTGTCGTAAGTTGTTAAATTTGAATTAAAAACTATAGGAGGTTTTCAAATGAAAACTTGTGATGTTCGTAGAAAAGCTTTCACATTGGTTGAGTTGTTAGTTGTAATATCAATTATTGCTCTGTTATTGGCTGTTCTCCTTCCATCACTGCAGAAAGCCAGAGAGCAGGCACAAAGAGCGATTTGCGGGTCAAATCTAAAGCAATTGGCGATGGGATTGATATTATATGCTGAAAATAACAATAATAAGCCGATGTCAAACACAGAATTGCAGGGTCAGTTCTGGTTTCATAAGATAGCTCCATTTCTCGGTGATGCTGCTTATCAAAAATTAGCGCAGAGTACAAATAAAAATGAGGCTAATCCGTTGCTTGAAAAAGCTATGAGAGTGCTTTTTTGTCCAACAACAAAAAAAGCTAAAGATCAATGGGACAATCAGGATATGTTTCGCAAACGCGGTACAGCAACTACACCATGGTCTTTTTATGGGAGCCAGGGGAGTTATGGGGTTAGTACTTGGGTTACTTCGGACAATATTGAAATTCAAAATATGTATCCTGATTATACTTATAAAAAATTTTCCGAAACTAAATCCAATACTCCTTTGTTCGGTGATTGCAGTTCTTTGTCCAGTCTTCCTTTGGATAAAGATGCAGCTCCCAGAGATGTGATTGCACCACCTGATACAAGTATCAATTTGATGTGGCGTTTTGCTATTGACCGGCACGGGAGAGCAATCAACGTAGTTTTTGCGGATTCCCATGCAGGCAAAATCCAGTTACAGAAATTATGGTCTCTTAAATGGCATAAGAAGTTTATTACCCGAGATTGGAAAGAATTCACATACGTCACCAAATGGCGGAATTAAAGAATAACAGTAAAGATTTTAAAAAATTTGCTTATAGAACCAAGTAGATAAATCGGGAATTCAAAAAATTATTTTTGAAAGGATGGATGGAAATGGTGGTCAAAAGAATTTATTGTTATTTCATTTTATTGATCTTCCTGGCAAATGCATATTCAGCAACCTCTGTAACCAATAAATGGCTTGGCACAGACAGTAATGATTGGAATCAATCTACCAACTGGGATCTTGGCAGGATTCCAAACTATGTTAATGATAGTACATATAAAGGTGATTATGTCTGGATAAATTATGTCCCCGGACATCCTGAAGGATGTGTTATCAATGGCGGCGATCAGGAAGCTTATAATGTCAATGTAATGCGTGAAGGTATTGACAATAGTTCGGTGAATGCAATCCTCAATCTTAAATCAGGCTCTTTAACGATAAAAGGCTGGGAATTGAAACTTGGAATGGGGACCTATGGCTATTATGTATTACATCCAGCCCAGCCGTACTCCATCGTCAATATGTATGAAGACTTCACGCTGAATATTAACGGAACAGGTGGGCTTACAATTGGTGATTATTATGATGGCGAATTTAATATGTATGGAGGTGTTTATAACCATAATGCGGGAGGATTTCGTGTTGGCAATTCAGCATACAATGGAGGTCTTGGATATGCAAGTGGAACGCTGAATCTTTACGGCGGCCGGATCAATGTGAATGTCTGGAATAGCGGCCTTAACAGGGTAGACATAAGGGATTTTACCCCGGACAGCAAAATTTATGTCGGCGACGGCAATATGGCATTAATTGGCAATAATATTTCATTTTTAGGAAATTCCATAGAACAGGGATATATAGCAGCGATAAGCCCAAGGATACTTATCGTTGATTATAATGAAAATGATGGCAGTACCGGCACTACTTACCTGCGTGCCGAAATTCCTACAAAAGCTTATGATCCTCAACCTGCTAATCTCGCCCAGGAGGTTAGTATTACTGGAACATCACTAAACTGGCAACCGGCGATAGGAGCAGTCCGGCATAAAGTATATTTTGGGATATCGGAATCCAATCTTGAATTAATCGCGGACATAGAAGAACCATCAATATCTCTTGCAACCCTTGAGTATGGCCAAAAATATTATTGGCGTGTCGATGAAGTAAACTCTGTTGGAGGTATTTCAGAAGGTTATATTTGGGGTTTCACAGCAAGCGACGGAATTGTAATAGATTTGTTCGAAGGTTACGATGAAACGAATCCTATAACAAATAATTGGAGCAGTGAAGGCAGCGGGAATATTTCATTAGAGCTGCAAAAAGCTTTCGATAATATATATGAAGGAGATAAATCAATAGCGTTGAATTATTATAACAGCAATACCTATTCAGAGGCTGTATATACTTTCAGCGGAACATCTGACTGGACTGTTTATAGCGTTGAATCATTATTTTTTGTTGTTCACGGCAAACAAACTAATAGCGGCGATATTTTGTATGCGGCAATTGAAGATTCAACAGGTACCTTAAGTAATGTAGTTACATACAGCAACAATCCTTCTGATATAGTTCAAACGCTTTATTCTCCGTGGTTAGTGTTCGACATTGATATTGCGGATTTTGGAGCATCAGTTAATCTAACGCAAATCAAAAAGCTGCACATTGGTATTGGCAACAGAATAAATCCGAATACCAATACTTCTGGAGTGATACACATAGATAATATAAAATTATATCCTTCCAGGTGTCTAAAAGATAAAACTCCGGCAGATTTGACCGGTGACTGTTTGATCAACCTTAGAGATTTTGCGGACTTTGCCTTGGCATGGTTGCAAGATGCATCGCCTGTGGCGCCTCATAAAGCTGCTGTATTAAAATATGATTTTGAAGATACATCAAACCCTTATACTGCCGTTGATGTAATTGGCAGTTTCGATGGAACTATTGAAGGGGCAGATTTATACAATGGTTATTATGAAACAAGGGACAATAGAAATGCTTATTTGTTTTTGGGACTTTATGGTGATATCGGAATAAAAATTCCTTCAGAAGCTTTTGCATCATTGGAAGATCAAATAACCATATCATTATGGGCTTATGGTGACCCCGAACAATTGCCGAGACATACTTATGCATTTAAATTTGTTGCAGGCGGCAATACTCTCTTTAGTACCTTACCATCCTCTGGGGAATACGTTTACAATCTGATGGGGTTGGGAAGTGATGATTTAATTTACCACCCAGCTTCATCGACTGCCTATACAGGGCAGTGGGTGCACTGGGCCTTTGTAAGGGATTTCGGTGCCGGAAAAATGAGTATTTTCCGAAATGGTATAGAGGTTGCTTCGAAATCTGATGCAAGTATCGGGACTTCGATATTTTCTTCTATTGATTATGCCTGGGTCGGAGCAAGAGAATTGGTTGGAGATGTTACCAAACCAGATACTTCATATTGCGGATGGATAGATGATTTTGAGATATATGATTATACACTTTCACAAAAGGAAATTATCTATCTTGCTAATCAGACTTTTGACGCAGATTTAGTTGCTGATTTTGACAATAACAACCAAATTGATTTCGATGATTTATCGGTCATTGTAAATGATTGGCTGGAAGAAATACTGTGGCCTTAATGTGTAGTTAAGGCGTGATATTTTTACTTAATTAAATGTTGGAGGAAAAAATGAAGAAGTTACTATTGTTAATTGTGTTTGCAGCTATCGCAAGTAACTTATCTGGTGCAAGCATAACTGTAAAATGGACAGGTACAACAAGTGATGATTGGGGTACTGAAAGCAACTGGGATGCGGCAAGGCTTCCAAGTTACTACAAAGTTACCGGAGGTAATACCGGCGATTATGTATGGGTCAATTATCTTAGTAATCGTCCGGAAGGTTGTACCATATCCAGTGGTGACCATGAAATTTACTCAGTTTTCGTTATGAGAGACGGATTGGATGACACAAGCAAACAGGCCATACTTAATCTTGAGGGTGGCTCATTAAACATTAAGGGTTATGATTTCAAAATGGGAGTAGCATCAACTTCGTCATGGTATGCTTCACACCCAACTGCTCCGAGTGCTGTGGTAAATATTTATAATGGATTTACCTTAAATGTCAATGGAGCCGGCGGCGTTACGATTGGCGATTATTATGATGCCACTTTAAATATGTATGGCGGGACTCTTAATCTTAATGCAGGCGGTTTTAGGGTAACCAATAATGCTTATAATGGCGGATTAGGTTATGCTTATGGTACGCTTAATCTTTTAGATGGTGTAATAAATATAAACACATGGAATGCAACATTGGGTCAGGCGGACCTTCGTGATCTTACTCCGAAAAGCAAAATCAACGTAGGAGATGGTGTAATGGCTCTGACTGGCGACAGCACTGCCAGACTTCAGGCATATGCGAATTTAGGTTTGATAGAAGCAATGCCCGGTTTGACACTTTCCATTACTTTTAATCCGAACGTTGGTGAAAGAGGTACAACATATCTGACAGCAGTTCCGGAACCTGCAACGGTTATGCTTCTAAGTCTGGGTGTGGTTCTTCTTCGTAAGAAGAAATAGCTTTGTCATAGATTAGAATATGAATGAAAGGGGTCTATGCGTTTTGATAGACCCCTTTATTTAGAAAGTCATTTGCAATCGTTATGTTCCTGAAAAAAAAAATAAATGAATGTATAATCCTGTCCATACTGCTTGCACAAGTATCGTGGGGAGCGACATTCATTATAAATCACTGGATACATACCGTGCAAAATAATTTATGGCAAAATCCCGATAATTGGAGTCAGGGACGGGTGCCGGTATATTATAATGATGGCGAAACTAAATATGATATTGTTTATATCAATTCCACACCATCTTCATCACAGGGGTGTGTTATTGAAGATGGGAACAATATTGCATATAGTATCTATATTTCGAGAAATGGAGAATCTAATGAGCCTGCCGTATTGACTATGAATGGTGGGTATCTTGAAGTAAAAGGGTGGGAGATGAAATTAGGATATGATGACGCTAATGCTAGCCGAGGAATATTCAATTTAAATGATGGAACAGTTAATATCAGTGGAACTGGAGGAGTCTGTATCGGTTATGGATTAGAAAGTCAGGCTGAGATTAATATAAATGCAGGAATTTTCAGAACGCAAAAGTTGTATGTCTCTTTCACAGGCTCAAATGCGTATGGGCGATTGAACCTAAACGGAGGGATGTTTTTTGTTGGACTTGGCAATTATTTCTTTGTGAATCAGCCGGGCAGAATCGATATATATCAAGGAATGCTGGTAATTAATGGAAATGTGGAGTCATACGTACAGAATCTTGTTCAGGCAAATTTGATCACAGCATACAATGGCACAGGTACTATCAATGTAACTTATAATGAGGCTGCTAATCAGACTGTAGTTAGTGCTTCTCCTGATATTATTATAGATTTTTCAATAGAGAAAGGTTCGGCCATAAATCGAGCTGCCGGATTTTTACATTCGATTTCTCCCAATGCCCCTGATGCTAATCTTGTGAATGTATTAAAGCCCAAAATATTCAGACTGTCTGCAACAAGAGGGTATGGAGATACGGGAAATGCATTCGAAAATTATCAGAGAGTTCACAATGTAATTGGAGCTGACATTCAGATTGTTTTAAGTGATGGTTTCAGAGATACTGTCGGAGGCTGGCCCGGTGATAACAGTAACTGGATTGCCTGGGAAGATTATGTTCGTGGTATTGTGAATGACGCAAAAGACGGGAATTATATTTTTCAGTGGGATATATGGAATGAAGCAAATACCGAGACTTTCTGGAATCCCGACGGCACTGCAACAGAAAAGAGAGAACGGTTTTTCGAGGCATGGAAACGAGCCTGGCTGATAATTAAATCCATTAATCCTGAAGCTGAAATTGTGGGGCCAAGCAATTCATGGTATCAGGAATTGTCTAACAGATGGTTTACAGTTGAAGAATTTCTAAGTTTTGCAAAAGGTAATGATGTCTTGCCTGATATACTGACATGGCATACATGGAATGAAAATACGATTATTCCTGATACTACCCAAGCAAGAAATTTTATGGCAGCTAATGGTTTCAATATAGATCGGATTGTGATTAATGAATACGGTGGAATAGCACAGCACGTTCTACCGGGAACGTGTGTCTGGTATTTTGCAAATGTTCAAGATGCAAATGTGTACGGGGTAAGAGCTTGTACTTTAGATCCGGAAGGTTGCTCAACATGCTGGAACGTAAGTCTTACTGGTTTATTGACATATCCTGAGCAGCAGCCAAGATCGACATGGTGGACATATAAAAGTTATGCTGAAATTACAGGCACTTTGGTTGAAGTAATGGGGAATGATAATATAAATGGTTTGGCGGCAAAAGATGCAGATGCTTACTCAGTTTTAAGTCGGCCGCAAGTAAAAATATTACTTGGCAAAAGGGCTGGTGTAACTGAAGATGAATTTGTCCTTTTAACAGGTTTAGAAAATTCTTCATATCTTAAGGATGATTCGGGATATATTCGTTTGAAAGTGGAGCATATTCCAAATTCAGGTTGGGATGCTTTGCCTGCTCCTGTTTCTGTCAGCGACACACTAATTCGTTTTGCAAACTCGATAAATGTTTTAGTTCCTGATTTTGGTCCTGCGGATGCTTATATTATCACTATTACTAATCCCAAAATCTATAAAGTTGATATGAATAACTTAAGTATCTTTATTTCACATTGGCTTGATGATAATTCTGACCAGCAAGGCTGTAATGATTACCCAGTTGGGGATTTAGATTATAACTGCAAAGTTAATTTCGTAGATTTAAGTTTATTGTCATTATATTGGTTTTAAATTTTTAGAAAAGGTATTATGTCAAAAATATTGAAAGATTTATTTATTGTCCCGGACATCGATGATTCTAAAGTAATTGTTACTTTTACTGCGCCACAAGATTGCAGCGAGTGCTCCTGGTCAGTTTTAGATCAGAATAAAAGTTCTGTTAACACTGGTTATTTTAAAATAAATTCCAGAAATGTTAAATTTGAGGCAAATATCGCAAAATTTAATACATGGAGTTGCGATGATCCTTATCTTTATACACTCCAGTTGATTATAAAAATCAAGGACAAAAAAGAAACAATTGCCGAAAATTTTGGTATGCGTAAGATTCATGTTTCAGAAAACAATATTTATGTAAATAATGAAAAAGTTTACATTCGAGGATATATAAGAGGTAGAGATGCACATGATCATCCAAATTTTCTTGGTCTGCCGCTCGAAGAATACTATGGCAAAAATATTAAAATCGCAAAAATATATGGCTTTAATTTGATCCGATTTCACTCTCGTGTTCCTGCAGAAGAGTGCTTTATAGCCGCAGATAAACTTGGAATTTTTATTCATATTGAAATCAGAGATTATTATGGGAAATATCAAAAAGAACGTTCAATGATGAATGATGAAGGAGAATTAATAAGCAACGAGAAATGGGTAGATATTATTTTAAAGTATAGAAACCATCCATCTTTAATGGTTTACTGTATGGGCAACGAAATTAGGCACCCCGGCACAAATCCGCAGGTCGCTGAAATATCAAATATAACAAAATCGCTTGATCCAACTCGACTTTTTATCGATACCTGTGCACATGGAGAATTTGATCGGGACCATGTAGATATCGATGTTCAGCATATGAGTTACTATTATCCTTTTGGCAAAAACTATGATATGTTCAATAATACTTATAACTGGCATATCTATGGCTCTGCCAAAGGTGTTCAAATGATTTCCCAAAATACTGAATGCAAAATTACCCGTGCGCTTACCGCGAAACATCCGGTTCTTGCCCATGAGATATGTCATTATGTCGCTTTGCGTGATATAAATGGTTTGGAGAGTAAATTTAATGAATTGCAAATGGAAAAGCCCTGGTGGCTTGACGAACTTAAAAAACTTATAAAGCATAAAGGATTAGAGAAGGATTACACCTCTTTGATAGCAGCCAGCAAAAAATTTCAATTTTTAAGCTGGAAACTTGGTTTTGAGGCAGTGAGAAGAAGTCCTCTTTTGTGTGGCTTTCACTTTCTACAATTGTCTGATACTGAAAAATATGAAAATAGCAATGGGATTGTTGATTGTTTTGATGATTCGGCTGGAGTCGATGAAAAAGAATTCTTAAAATTCAATTCAAGTACAGTTATTCTGGCAGATTTGCCTCGCAGAACTTTTTTTGAGAAAGAAAAAGTCAAAATTCCAGTCTTTCTTTCACATTTTTCAAAAGAAATGAAAGGTGCAGCGGATTTGTCAGTTAAATTAAGTTGTGCAGATGACTCCTTGATTTGCATAACAAATACTCTTAAAAACATAGATATTAATAAACTCGGCCGATATGAAATAGCAACTTTAGAAATATCTATGCCGGAAGTTGTATCTGCTAAATGCCTTGATTTTAAATTAGAACTTATCTGTAAAAACAATTCTCAAACAATCGAAAATAATTGGAATATATGGCTTTTTCCCAACAGACCAATAGAACTGGAAATTCCAGAATGCAAAATTGAATTGGAAGAAATTAATTTAGCCTGGCGATACCCGCAGATAATGAATAAAAAACAAAAAAATAAAAATCCAAAACTTCTTATAGCAAACAGATTTACCGAGGAAGTTTTCAAACATTTAGATTTAGGCGGTGATGTATTGTTGCTGTATCGAGTTCCTGTAACACGAGACCGAAAGAGCAGGGCTGCAAAAGAAAAATATTATCTGCCCGCAACATGGGACAGATTCAAAGGTGTAATATGGGACAGGGGCACAAATTGTGGCGGGTTCATACGTCCTAATCATGTTCTTACGCATTTTCCGAATGAAAGTTTTATTGATTTGCAATTTTCAAATCTGATAGATGACTGTGATAAAATCATACTGGATGATTTTCCTTGCGACCTTGATCCAGTGATTCAGGGGATTGATAAGTCAGTTCGAGATCGTTTTGATGTTTACACATACAAACTCTCTGGATTTCAGCCAGGCTGGACAATGCGTAAATTTGCATATCTTTTTGAGATAAAAGTGGGAAGAGGGAAATTGTTGATAACAGGCTTCAATTTTACAGGCCTTAATTCCGGTGTGCCAGAAACTTGCGCAATGTTTGAATCATTAATTAAATATATATCCTCGAGTAAATTTAATCCTGTTAAAAAAATTGATTTGGATAAATTTACAGAGTACTTGCATAAAAAAGGACAGACAGGAATCATCAAAGAAAGAAAAATGACGCAATTCTGGCAATTGAATGATTCACCACTTGAATCGGATCAGTACTGGAAGGAATCTGAAAAATACTTAGCAGAATAATAAAATAAAGGAATTTTGAAGAATGCATTGGATTGATTGGGCCATAATCTGTTCGTTGTTAATCACTCTTACCGCAGTAGCTTTTTTTACTAAAAAACATACAAAAAGTGTAGCCGATTTTTTAGCTGCTAACCGCTGTGCAGGCAGATATTTGATTTGTGTTGCCCAGGGAATGGCGGGTGTGGGTTCGATAAGTCTTATCGCAGGCTTTGAACTCTATTATGAAACAGGTTTTACGGCAGTGTGGTGGCAATTGATAATGGTTTTTGTAACTACCCTTATTTTTCTGTCCGGCTGGATTGTGTATCGTTTCCGACAGACTCGTGCATTGACTCTTGCTCAGTTTCTTGAAATTAGATACAGCAAACGCTTCAGAGTTTTTACAGGTCTGCTCGGATGGCTTTCAGGTGTGATAAACTTTGGAATTTTTCCATCAGTTGGAGCAAGATTTTTTATACACTTTTGTGGTTTTCATGATACGACAGCTATGTATGCAATTGTTATGGCTGTATTGCTTATCTTTGCGCTTTATTTTACATTTATAGGTGGACAAATTGCTGTAATAGTCACTGATTTTATGCAGGGAGTATTCACCAATATTGCATTTGTTGTCATTATAATAATTGTTTTGTTAAAGTTTGATTGGTCCCAAATAATTCAGTCGCTTTCAATGACTGAGCAGGGATCATCCATGCTGCATCCTTTTCAAACTCAAAACGCAAAAGATTTCAATATATGGTTCTATCTTATACTGGCTTTTAGTTATCTTTATTCCGCTCTCGTATGGCAGGGGTCGACCGGTTACAATGTTGCAGCGATCAACGCACATGAGGCGAGGATGGGAAAAATTTTAAGTACCTGGCGTATTTTATCTTTAAACTTATTTATGATGATTATACCTGTATGTGCCTATACTTTTATGCATCATAATGACTTTACGGAGACAGCACAAAAAGCTCAGGATGTTATAGGTTCTATTTCCAATAGCCAGATACAAAAACAGATGACGACCGTAATCGCGATGAAATATTTTCTGCCAAAGGGGATAATAGGTATGATGGCTGCGGTTATGCTGGCAGCATTTATAGGCAATCATGATACATACCTTCATTCATGGGGCAGCATTTTTATACAAGATGTTGTTATGCCTTTCAGAAAAAAACCTTTCACCCAGCGGCAACATCTGAATTTGCTGAAGTTATCGATATTGGGTGTAGCGATATTTATTTTTTGCTTCAGTCTCCTGTTTCGACAAATTGAATATATCTATATGTTTCTTATGATTACAGGTGCGATTTTTACCGGAGGTGCAGGTGCTGTTGTGATAGGAGGATTATACTGGAAGCGAGGAACAACTGCTGCTGCATGGTCAGCAATGATAATTGGTTCCAGTTTAGCCGTATCCGGCATGGTTATAAAACAGATCAACGAATCATATCCTTTTACAAATTCAATAATGAGTTATATTGCTTCACAGAACGGCGCCATCCTCAGTTTCTATGCATCATTGAGTGCTGTTATTGTATACATCGCAGTATCTTTGATGGGCAAAAAAAGTGCATTCAATATGGATATGATGCTTCATCGTGGAAAGTATTCGGTCAAAGAACATGGAAATATGACTTCAAAAGAAAAGGTTGGCTGGATCAGCTCGATTATAGGTATAAGCGGAGAATTTAATCGTAAGGATAAGATTCTATATATTTCAACTTTTGTATGGACCGGATTGTGGATAGCAATTTTTATAACAGGTACTATTTATAATTTTGTTGTGGATGTTAAAACAGAGAGCTGGATAACTTTCTGGCGTTATTATACTCCAATGACTCTTGTACTATCGATCGTCACAACAATATGGTTTACACTAGGCGGGCTTATTGATCTCAAGAAGATGTTTAAATTGCTTGAGACAATAAAAAGAAATGAATTGGATGATGGTATGGTTATAAAAGAAGATAGGCCAATAAATGATAAAAAAAATATTGATGTGAAATTATCAAAGGTGAATTGATTATAAGGAATTACAATGCGCAAGAAAAGTATTATTTTGGCAATTTCCGTAATATACCTGTTATTAACTATAGGATTTGTTTCGCCTTTGAGAGGCGGCATTCCTACTTTTCAAGAACTTATGGATCCAAATTTTTGCCCCAATGCGCAATTTGGCATGAAGATTGAAAACTCATCAATTGATGATAACAGTTTAAAAGTTGAGACAACAGGAAGCGTTTTGCAAATAAATTTTAATGAAAGCAGCTTTCAATTTGCGCAGAAAATTGGCAAAGTTCGAAATATTTTAAAAGTTGAATTCTCAGTAGATATCTCAAAGCCAATTATAACACACTCCAAGTCAGGAATGGTATTCGTGAAATTCGAGGAATCAGGCTTTGATTTTAGAGCAAACGGTGATTCGCTTTTTATGATACATGCTAAAAAGCCTCTTACCATTTCTTTAAAACCTGATTTTATTCCGGTTTTCGATGGCAATTATCAGTCTAATCATCTACTTTTAGATGAGTATGGCGGTTTTGGAGTTTATTGCAGTATAATTGATTTGCCCGACAAATATAATAAACTCTCAGAGACTATCGCTGTTTACGATTTACCCGAGGATTCAGTTTTGTGGATATCGATATGTCCTCCGAAAAAATATGACTGGCAAAAAAGCATAAACGACAATGTATTGTGGCATTGGTCGACTGTAACGAGTTATCCAGATGATGAAACCATTAAGTCGTGGATTCCTTACGGCAATACGGTTCTTTTCCAGGGAGAAATAATGCTTTGGAAAGATTGGAATCTTGGTTTTGAGCCGAGGCTTGGAATTAAGGAATGGAATCGTGTTAAAAATACTCTTCATCAGAATAAAATGAGATACATGGTTTATACCAGTCCGTATTATTATTTGCTGGGAACGGAATTCAAAAATGAAGCAGTCAACAGTTTTGACAACTTCAAGGGATGGCCGACAAACAAACCCACTCACGGTGAAAATGTAGATCTTTTTATTGAAGCGATTACTAAAGTAATGAAAGAATTGAAGCCGGATGGTTTGTATTTTGACGGCACTTATAGAGATAACATTGCAGCACAATATAAGCTTGCACGGCATACTCGAAACATTGTTGGCGAAAATGGATTGCTCGAATGGCATTCCACGTTGGCTTTTGGCAAAACAAAGGTAAAGGATTTATGTTATCTGCCGCAAGTTGATTCGTATGCAGATTATATTCTTCGAGGCGAGCATCTCAAAACTGATTTCAATGATTTAAATTATTTACGATATTACGTTTCAGGTTACAACGCCAGCAATTCTATCGGTGTTTTTTGCACAAGGGACCACAGTTTTATAACAGAAAAGTTTTGTCAGATATTGTTTGATAATAATATTCGTCTCCATTTAGCTACAGGAAAAGAGAACCTGCGAATAAAAAAATACTCTGGCTGGGTCTATCAGCAGGAAGTACTTAAGAAATATCACGATCTCTATCTTTCCAAATTAAGTCCCGGTTTACAATACAGAGTAGAGAAACTATGCGACAAAAGGCAAGAAGAATATGAAAAATCAACTGTTGCTTCGAAAAATAACTAACATTTTGCAGGAGGCTTATAATGCACCATCATCATGTTGTAAAAATAGTTGTTAGCTGTTTTTTAATGTTTGTTCAACCTGGTTGGGTTCATGGTAATCGTCCTTCTGAAATGACTGAAGTTCGAAGGGATGTATCGCCTTATCCGGAACTTGTGAATTTTGAAAATCTTGATGGCTGGAAATTGGAGACTACTGGGGGTATCGATGCGGATCTTTCTAAAACTGATGAAAGCATTGTTTATGGGACTCATTCTGCAAAAATAGTAGTAAATAATTCATCGTCCGGCAAAATTTCCCTTTTGCCACCCGAGCCAATTGCAATTGCTTCCGATTTTGATACTGTCAATATGTGGACTCGTTATGTTCCATATAAATATTGTGTTGGGCCAAATATAAAATTCTACATTGTTCTTGAAGATAACCAGGCACAAACATATCGTGTGGATTTAGAATGCGGGTATTTTGGTGTGTGGGAAATATTGAACACAAGGATAATTGCCCCTGACGGTAAACGGTTGAATTATGAGCCACCTGCAAAAATGGTTCAGCCCGTTCGATTTAGATCGATTGACATTGAATTTGCTCCTGCAAACCTGCAGCCTCCATTTACAATATATCTTGATTCTTTATCTATTTTTAAGGAAGAGTTAAAACCTTTAAAATATAAATATTCAATAGATAATCTACCAAAACCAACTACCATGGACACAATACTGCCAATCACTAAAAAAACTGTTAATAACAAAATTCAACAAATCGAGAATTATTATGAATTAATATGTGAAGATGACGAGGCTAAAATTGTTTACAGAATTTTACCTGAAAAAGGTACTCTTAATGATGTGAAAGCAGAATATGCAGGCAAAGAGTTTTGGCCTTGCTATGATGGCGGTATTGTTTTTAAGTTCGGCGACGAAATTATCAGGCCAGAAAACAGTCAATTACAAGTTGAAAATACTTCTATTCATTTGAAAGATAACTTATTAGATACGCACTGGAAGTTGCGATATAAAGATTATGCTGCAGAGTATCGTTTAATATATCAGGTTAAAAAAAAGTCGCTTATAATAGATATTTCAACTGAAAATAATAACGGTATTGAAGTTGTTTTGGGCAGTGCAAAGCCATTGCCGGGTGCAAAATCTATTCAGGTGCCTTATTTGCGGTTCGAAGATACAAGCCCTCAAATAATTTCTTACAAAGATTTGTTCCTGTCTTGCTTTTTAGATTGGTGGAGTTCGGATTCTACAATGCTTTATGCTAAAAACGGTTTTACAGAAGACGGACAAGGAATTTTTTGTAATGGGGGGGCGCAATATTTTCCGCTGACAAACGGTAATTATAATAATATTAAAGAACGTTTGTTTATAACAATTTCGAGAGATTTCCAGGAAGTTCTTCCAAATATCCCAAATCCCAAATCTCCTTACCTCGATAAATATAAATGTTCAAGCTGGCGTTGGCTTTATGGTGGTCCGCGTAAGATTGATTGGGTCCGGCAGTTACACGATTATGGCGTTGAGAATTTTATGGTACGTTTTCACGCGGATGGTATGCGGGACGGCAATGAAAGCTATTCGCTTAGAGAATATTCAGCCCCTTCTATAGGAGATAAATTATTCAGGGAAGTGGGACAGGAATTAAAGGATATGGGTTATGGCTTTGCAGTATACAGCAGTTACATCGGAATTGAAGGAATAAACAAAAATTTTGATCTCGATATTCTAAATCGTGACATGCTAGGTAATACGACCGCTAAGTTTTTACGATATAGGGTCAAACCGCTTGCTTTTGTAGATATTCATTCTGAAATGGCACCGCGAATACATAAACTGTTCGGGACAAATTTTTCATATCTTGATGTTCATGCCGCCCGGGCGCCATGGCGAGATACTGATTGTGATAGCAGAAGTCCTATGCCGGGCATGTTCAGACTGGATTTTTTAGCAAATGCACAAGTTATGCTCAATGATCGAATTGCTCACGAAGGGCCTGTCTGGTCGGAGGGAGGAATGCAGTTTCTTTACGCTGGTTTTGTAGATGCAACTTATGGATATATGGGACACGAAACACGGTGGGATAAATCTACGGATATAGTTGATTTTGATCTTCTTAGACTTCACCCGCGAATGATAAGTATTGGTATGGGCGATTTGCCGATGTACTATAAGAAAACTCAATTTCGAGAACCCCGTAATAGATTTAATCCCTGGCTCGACCGCTTCATTGCAGCAACAATTGCTTACGGCCATGCCGCCTGGCAGGTTTATCCTGCGGATTTTGAGTTAGGAGGAGCATTGAAATCTTATTTTCTCACAAATGCAGTTCAGTCCTGTTATATAGGTGTTGATGTAGAAGAAATTGGATATTTTGATGGATCGAAAATCGTTGATACATCAAAAGCCATTCAGACTGACGCTTATTTACGAAGACAAATATATGTTCGCTATAAGAATGGTTTACAAATTTGGTCAAACTTGAACCATGATAATTTAGATTGGAAAATAGAAATTAACAATTCAGCATATGTTATTCCAAGCGGCGGTTTTGTTGCATTTAAACAAAATGACCTGCTTGCGTACTCAGCAAAAACAAATGGTTACGAACGGCATGAGTACGTCAGATCGCCGGCATATATTTATCTTGATGGCAGAGATAAACCAATTGCTATTGAAGGAATCAAGCTTGCTAAGGGAGCTTGTGCGATAAAAACTGGTTGCAAAGATAAATTTATAGTTTGTGCCTTACCTGATTTTGAAAAGCTTGCCATCAGTCCAGCTTTGATTAAACAGATAGGATGTGTATCTCTTGAAACGAAACGGTCTCGCACTTTTAATAATTTCAAAATAGACGAAAATGGATGGTTGAACATTGATAAGCCGAATTCACCAAAGATAATAATATCATCAAACAATGATTCAAGCGTTACAAATAATTAAAAAGTGATTTAGGTTTATATTTTTAAGAAATGTAACGAAGTTTTTAAGGGAGCTTAGATTAGTTCCTGTATTTTAAAAAATTAGATTAAAGAATTTTACTTCAGATTGAGAGTTACTGACATTCCGAATTTAGTAAGAAGTCAAAGTAGCGCAAGATGATAGTGCGCTTATAAAATGCCAACTCCGATTATGTTGAAGAAAGGAGGTGTGATATGTAATCAGACACGACTTTAATATCGTATTTAATTTTGATAAATATTTAGAAAGGGAGGTTTATTATGTGTAAAAAATTGTACATTTTGGTTTTAGTAGTTTTATTCTTCAGTAAAACATGGGTTTCAGCTGCTAACAACTATTGGACTAACGACGCTAATGACTTTTCCTGGAGTACGGCAGATAACTGGTCTTTGGATAGAGTTCCAATTCGTGAACCATTCGCTACAGGCGCGACTTATAATGATTATGCCCATATAAATTATTTGTCATCTTCTCCTAATGGCTGTAATCATGATATAGGTGACAATTATGTTCATTCAATATGGATAGCTCGATATGGCACTAACACATCACCGGCTATTTTAAACATGAATGGAGGTTCAATAAGTGCTTATTGGATTGTAAGGTTAGGTAATGATAACGAAAGTGGCAGCCATGCTGTATTAAATATGAATGCCGGTACTATTAATTGCACAACTGGCGATGGTCTGCAGGTAGGTTATGATAGTCAGGCTACCTTGAATATGGTTGGCGGAACAATTAATGCAGGTAAATTCAAAGTTTCAAATGCAACGTATAAGCCTTTTTCTGTTGTCAATCTCGATGGCGGAATATTAAACTGTACCTCTATTGACGTCAATGATGCTAATGGTTTGATCAAAATTGAAGGTGGAACCCTTGTAATTGATGGTAACTGTCTTTCACTTGTACAAACTTATATTAACAATGGCAGAATCACTGCATATGATCATTCAAATTATATTAACGTTGACTATAATGTAACTAATGCAGGCAAGACAACTCTCGTATCGAAATCAAATAATCCAGTACCATATTCTAGCTGTACCGGTATTTACCAGGATATGGATTTAACCTGGCAGCCAGGAACAAATGGCAATACGTATGATGTTTATTTTGGAACAAGCTATTCAGGTGTTCTAAACGCTACTACTTCAACATCAGGAATTTTCAAAGGTAATCAAACCGGGATAAAATATGATCCTGGTACATTATCAATTAATAATAATTATTATTGGAGAATCGATGGAGTCAATGCCACCGGTAATAAAATAAAAGGGAATATCTGGAATTTTACCACAACTAAATTTGTTAAAACGTATAGCTTCGAAAGCGGCGACCTGAATTATTGGGTTACGTCAACATATGGTGGAATCACAAACAACCAGAACTTAGTACTTAGTGGAAACAATTCTCTTGAGATAAACAGCCTTGCAAATGGTACCGGCCATCACATGGTTTTTCAGGCTTCATATACAAGTGTTCAATTTGAAGCGGGCAAGAGATACTCAATTTCTTATGATTATGATGTCAAGCAGGTGAATACAAGGGAAGGTTCGTATTTTTATTCGGTAATGGAATCTGAATCTGGCGCAGGTCCTGCCTATTGCTATCATAAATTCAGAGAAGATACTCCTGATGGCGAGAACTGGCATGAAATGAAAGTTATCTTACCTGGTGGTGTGAATGATTACAAGTTACGTTTTTATGTTTATAAGCAAGGTCATGCTATCATCGACAACATCAAAATTCAGGAACTGCCGTCTTTGAATTGGGATGCAGAGGGAGTTATTGTAGAAGATAGTGATTACGAACCTTATGGAATATGCACACATCTTGACCGAATAGATAGTTATTATTCATCAGGAGTGAGCGACACCGAGGTTAACGATTTGGTAGATTATATGTCTGAAGCCGGCATACAATGGTTTAGAGTTAATATTACGTGGAAGGATTCTGAAATTGCCAAAAATACATATGACCCGAATTTATTACATAGAATGGATCAAGTAATCGATTATTCTATTTCCAAAGGGGTCCAACCTTATATCCAGTTAGGTTCAACACCTGCATGGGCATCTGTGGAACCAAATTTAGGGAGTTATAATACATGGGCACCAGAAGATTTGAGTGATTGGAAAGATCACGTAAACTATATAGCAAATCGATATAAAGGTAAGATTAAATATTGGGAAATAAGGAATGAGTTTAATGGAACATTTTGGATGTCTAGTTTGGAAGATTACGTCCAATTCCTCAAAGCTGCACACGATGAATTAAAAACTGTTGATCCAAATAACAAAGTTATATTAGGCGGTTTGAGTAAAGATGGTGTATTTCTATATAGCTTTGGTGACGGTTTAAAGGAAAATGGTTTAGAAAAGGCTTATCTGATTGATGGATTCAAAGATTCTTTTGATATATTTTCCATACATCCATATTGTTCTCGATTTGAAACACTTTTAGAAGAAGTGCTTGATCTTTGTAATACAGCTTTCAGGACAATGGATAAATATAATGATGGGAAGAAACCTGTCTGGATTACCGAGCAAATGCTAAGTTCTCGCGGGGACCCCAACTTATTGGATGATCAGGCTGAAGGTCTGGAAAAAATCTTTACTAAATTAATTAAGCATCCGAGAATAGACAAAATATTTTTCTATAATTTGTATGTATATGGTCAGACTCCCGGAAGCAGTTCAGAAAATTCCGGTATAATAAATAATGACTTTACAACTCGTCCGGCTTATGAAACATATAAAAATCTGGCCAAATCGCTGCAAAGAAAAGTAAATTATAATTTGGAAATAGACCCATTTGCGACAGCTTTTGCAGCAAGTAATCCCAAGCCTCATCAAAACGAGATTCTTGTTAATTCTCCAATTGTTTTAGAATGGACAGGTGTCGAGGGATCTGCCACATATGATGTTTATTTGGGTACAAATGAAAGCAGTGTAGCAAATGCCAATCATGCTTCACCAGAGTATAAAGGAACAGTTACTGCAACTGAATATGATCCTTGCGGGCTTGATTCAGATACAAAGTATTATTGGGCCATAGACTGCAACGATGAACTAAATCCTATTTGGTCTGGCAATATTTGGGCTTTTACCACAGATGCGAACTGGCAAGTCAATATGTTTTCTAGTGGCGGTGTTAATTATGTCTCCGTTGATAATGGTGTTATATATGCAGATTTTCAAGAAAGTGTTGCATGGACGTTAAGACACCTTACCTTTAAGGGTAAAGATGTGCTTTGCGGAATTGCAGGTGTGTACAATGGCACCGTAGTTAACGTTGACCCTAATAATACGTGGATTGGTACAGGCCATGGCGGAGAAGTTGTAAACGATTTCACGATTAACATTGATGGTATTGATTATGACTTTGTAAGTGGCAATTCTTACGAAGGAAAAACTGTGTCTGTTATCAAAGATTCTAATTTGGGACCATTCGATCTCAGCTCACACGTAATTTTTCCGGATAAGGGTGACTATCTTTTAGAGAAACATAAATATACGGTAACAGAAAACTTGAATGACAGGTTTAATTATCTCTATGCATTTATGCATGGCTTTGAAAACTCCTACGATGAATCATTAGCTATTGTGAACGATAGTGATGGTTGGATAACAAGAGCGATTACAGATAATGATGATTCTTTTAAAATTCAAGAAGAAGTCCAAGCCGTTACTCTTATAAGTCAGACTCTGAAAACCGGAATTACTTGTGCTTATCCTGAAGTTTATGATGCCAATGGCTCCCTCAAAAATGCTGTATGGGACAGAACCAATAATAATAAACTTTATTTCAGAGCTGAAGTTCTTGATAAAGGATATTCTATCGGTGACAGTTTTGAATATGTTCTTAAATTTATTCCATTTACAACAGAGATATGGGAATGGAACGATCTTTCAAGAGAATATTCAGCATGGGGATTATATGAAGCAGAAGATGCTACTATATCAGGAGCGACCACCAGTTCTTTATACAATGGTTTTACTGGAACCGGGTTTGTAGATTATCTGAATAATAACAATGACTATATAGAATGGACCGTAGATGTTGATGCGACAGGGACATACAATCTTGAATTCCGCTATGCTTTGGCAAGTGGCAACAGGCCGTTAAAGATAGAGGTTAATGGTCAAGAGATTGAATCGAATTTATCTTTTCCTGCAACAGGATCATTGACGGCTTGGAATGTGGTTAGCACTCCCGCAACACTTAATAAAGGTGATAATTCAAATATAGTCAGAGCTACCGCGATCGGATCGAGCGGTGCTAATATCGACCATTTAAGTGTAAGTTTAATTAAAGGTGGTGATTAAAGTTAGATACGATTAAAAAGTATTTATGGGAAACCTGCCAGATTTTTTTCTGGCAGGTTTTTTCCAGTTTTTATTTAAAGTATTTCATTTGTTAAGTAGAAAGTTTTCGAATTGATTAATCATTAGAACTTGAATTTAATTTAGGATAGGAGAATTGGACATGATTATTAAATTTGTATCCGCAACGATTTTATCAATCGTGCTATTTATACCGTTTTGTTGTTTAGGGGAAGAGGCAGATGAGTTTCGGCAAGCGGAATTGTACAATAAAAAAAAGGAGTATACAAATGCGGAACTAATTTACAAGTTAATAGTAACAAATAATCCTGGTACCAAATCCGCCTTTACCGCGCAAAAAGAACTTGTGATTGTGAATATTTTAATGGGCAATGATTCTGAAGCTGAAATGGCTCTTGGCAAATTAAAAAATGATTTTATGGATGATTCTAATCTTCCGGAGGCTTTGGAGCTTATTGCTAAGCGATATAGATGGGAAAAGCGATTCACAGAATCAAAGAGGCTTTATCAAGAAATAATCCAAAATTATCCCAATACTTCTCCAGGCGATAGGTCAAGACTGGAGATTTTAAGGGTGGATATATTTTCTGCTCTCGAATCCGGCGATTATGCAGTAGCACAGACAATAGTTGATAGTTTGCTTACAAATTTTCCTGCACATCCCCATCTGCCATTAATTCTTTATGAAACGGCAAGAAGATATGAATCTTTAGATAAATTCAATGAAGGAAAGCGAATCTATCAGCAAATAGTCGATAAGTATCCGGGTACTACAGATGCCGTCCGGGCAATGATTGAAATAAACAAAACAGATGCAATAATTTACATGCAATCTGGTAATCATACGGCCGCACAGACGGAAATTGATAAAATAATCGTGAATTATCCAAATCATTGGTCAACGCCTTGGGTGCTCCATCGTCTTGCAAAAGAATACATTGGCAGGGCTGATCAATTAGAAATAAATGATACTAATGAGCAAGCAAAGATTTATCTTCAAGAGGCGATAGATATAAGCGAAAAAATTGTAAATAATTTACCGCAAAGTTCAGCAACGCCAAATGCACATTCTTCTATAGGAGATATATATCGACGGTTAGGCGAATATCAGAAATCATTAATTTATTATCAAAAAATAGTAGATGAATATCCCAACTTCGATCAAGCCTGGAACGTTTTATTTATGATTGGCAGAAATTATAATAACCTAAAAGAAAAGGGAATTATTTCTGCGGAAGAAGCAAATGAAAAAACACATGCTGTTTATGCACTACTTTTGAATAAATATCCCGACTGCAAAGCGGCTGCGTCTGCAAAAGAGTGGATAGAGCATCATAAATAAATAATTTATCTTAACGAAAGGTCATATTATGAGAATAAAAATATTGGCTGTTTTTTTGACCTTAAGTGCATTGCATATGGTTGTTAATGAAACCCATGCATGTTATCAGCCGCCTGTTGCAGTCCTGCAAGCAATCCCTGAATATGCCATTACCAATGTTAATGTAATTCTTGATGCAAGTGACTCTTATGATACGGATTTATCGAAGATTATCAAGTTTGAGTGGGATTGGACTAATGATGGCACGTACGATTACAATGAAACATCCGTTTCTGCCGGCGACGGTATATTTGATGGGAAAGCCGAACATTTTTATAACAGCGGAGGAGTTTATACAATAAGATTAAGAGTTACTGATGATGAAAATACCACAGATACTGTTACATGCACAGTTTATACATACAAAGTAATAAATATTACACAAAAAACAGGGTTTGATAACATTCAGTCAGCGATTAACAATGCGAACAATAGCGATACCATAATAGTGCAGGAGGGCACATACTACAATACCATTGATTTTAATGGCAAGAGTTGCACATTGCAAAGCACCAATCCTGATGACTGGGATGTAATCAAAAATACTATTATCGATGTTAATGCCCCTGATGCCAATGGTGTTGAATTTGACCAAACTGAAAACTCAAATTCAGTATTCAAAGGTTTTACAATAACCGGCGGGGGCAGAGGAATATATTGTTCTGGTGCTTCCCCAACAATAAGCAATTGTTTGATTAAGAATAATTTACTTGTTGCAAGTGGAGCTGCTGGCGGTGGAATGTATTGTATAAACTCTTCGAAACCTACTATAAGAAATTGTATTTTTGTTGGAAACAGTATTAGTGGTTATAGTAGTTCTCCCCATGTTGGTGGAGGAGGTATGTATTGTGAGAATTCTGAGCCTAATATAATTAATTGTATATTCGATAAAAATTTTATAACTGGAAACTTTGGTAACCATTATGGTGCTGGTATTTACAATAAAAATTCAAATTCAAAAATTGTAAATTCTATATTTTATAATAATGTACTTTTTTGGCCGTGGGCTGAATGCGAAGGAGGAGGTATTTATAACTATAATTCATCACCAGTGATAACGAATTGCGAATTTATAAAAAATGTCGCTCAAATTTTAGAGTATGAAGCCCAACATGGAAAAGGAGGGGCTATTTATAATGTTGGCTCTTTAAGCAAACCTAAAATTAGTAATTCTATTTTCTGGAGTAACAGTGCTTATGATGCTTATGCATATGACTATGAATATAGTGGGCACTCGATATATAATGAAAATTCTGCTGACCCTAATGTCAGAAATTGTGTTATAGAAGGTGGGCTTAATAATCCTCCCGGCTGCGAAGGAGAAGATTCTACCGATGATGGTGGCAATATTGCCAGTGAACCTAATTTTATAAATATAGACAGTCTCTATGGCCCTGATTCCATGCCTTTCACGTGGGACGATGGGCTGCAACTGCAATTAAATAGTAATTGCATAGATGCAGGTTACGGTGATAGTGTACATCCAACTGATATAACAGGAAAAAGCAGGGTAGATGTTGAATATGTTACAAATAATGGCAGTGGGAATCCTGATTATGTCGATATTGGTGCTTATGAAGCAAGCACGTTGTGGTTTGTAAATGAAAATGCAGAAGGCAGCGGTGATAACGGTACCTCATGGTATAATGCATATACAGATTTGCAGGATGCTCTTAGCCAGAGCGATTCAGGCGATGAAATCTGGGTAGCAAAAGGTACATATGAACCTAATGACAATAATGATAGGTTCGCTTCATTTCAGTTAATTTCGAATACAGGAGTTTACGGCGGCTTTAACGGCGACGAGATTGGCCGCATATATCGTAATTGGACAACTTATCCGACGATTTTGAGCGGAGATATAAACACAGTAAATAATATGGCTGATAACAGCTATCATGTGGTCAAAGGTGCCGACAATGCTGTACTCGATGGTTTTATCATTGCATACGGCAATGCTAATGGTTCTTCCTCAAATGGTTATGGCGGCGGTATACATTGCAATGGTACATCACCTGTGATTCGCAATTGCATAATTAGAGACTGTAACGCTGTTTCCGGTGGCGGCGGTATTTATATCTATAATAGTTCAACAATAGAAAATCCAACCTTTATAAATTGTTTTATAACCGGCAATAAAACAAACGGTAATGGTGGAGGAGTTTATAATCAACAGGCAGCTCTGAATATGATAAATTGTGTCAATCATAACAATTACGCCGAAACATATGGCGGTGGTATTTACTGCTATGCTTATTACAGCAAACCACAAATAACAAACTGTACTTTGACAGAAAATTCTGCTGGAAATAGAGGCGGAGGTCTCTGGATTTATCAGCCTGTTGTTGAAAGAAGGTCGAGGTTGACAAATTGTATTATCTGGGATAATACCGCAGCAGTTGAAAGCAACGAGGTATATAGTGGTGGTGGGCATTTTTCAGAATTCAGCTATTGCTGTATAAAGGATAGCAACGGCAGTGGCGCTAATTGGGATTTATCTCTTGGAATTGACGGCGGAGGAAATAACAACAGCGACCCATGTTTTGTAAATCCATCTGATCCGAATGGAGAGGACAACAAGCTTTGTACATCAGATGACGGCTTTGGATTACAGGAAGATAGTCCCTGTATTGATGCCGGAAATAACATGGCTAACGCAGAGTTATTGGATATATCGCAAAATAAAAGAAAATTAAATAACTATGTTGATATCGGAGCATACGAATATAACTGTTTCGATGCCTCTATTTTTGATGTTCAATATAATCAGGAAAATATAACCGACCCCGATTATGGCTGGCAGGATGAATCTTTTATTTGCGATCCAACTACATTTTCGGTTGCATTCAAAGTTGAAAATAGTGGCAATTGTTTCGGGGATAATTATGAGATCCAATCAGGCACATGTGATGTATGGATTTACTTGCCTTTTACAAAAACAATTACATTATCATTAAAAGGGAATACAGAAAGACGAAATCAGGAGTATGATTTCGGGCTTATATATGTCGATGAAGCCGAAAACCCTGAAGTGTGGATTTCAGGAACTACGGAAGGTGAAGGATGTGGAACTGAGGAAACCCCCAAAATGATGGTGCATAATTCTTCTGTTTGCCCGTATAATGCAAAATGCCAAGAAGCCTATTTGACGGAAGATTTTGCGTCAGATTGGGAGTATATGCAAGGTCACATACCAGAATCACAAGTTACATTAGGAAAAGGAATGCACCACATACGATTTAAAGTAACTACTGGATGGGATGGGGCGTACCATACTGATGAATATTTTAACTTTTCTATTATTGTTCAAAATCCTTAACGAGAAAAGGAGGATTCTTATGAGAACCCATAAAAATGAATTAACAATTTTAATAGTCATGTTATCAAATTTACACGTACTGGCCGTATCATTTATGGCAATAGGAAAACCACCAGGTTTTATATCCAATGCGTCAGGGATATCAACCAATTATACTGTTGTTGGTGATGGAGAGCGTAGTAACTGGATTTGGACTACTGGAACATATAGCTTAGGTCCGGGTCCTATTGTAGACATCTCAGAAGATGGTTCTATAATGATCGCTAATGTTAATTCGGGCGGAGGCGATGGCTTTTACAAAGTGGTTCACGATGCTGTTCAAACCATCGGAGGTTATGCTCATGGATTTAATAAAGTCAAAGCAATATCTTCGGATGGTTCCAAGATAGTTGGCGATACCGATATTAACAACTCCGACCAACACCCAGCATGGTCTTATCAAAATGGCGTTTATACCATCCTTCCTTTACCTACAGGATTTACGGGTGATGCAAGGGCGGAAGCTATATCAAGCAATGGCACAGTTATCGCGGGAAACATACAAAGCCATAATTCTGATATAACTGAAACCGTCCTATGGCAAAATGGCTATATAGAAATATTGCCGAATCCTGAAAATGTGACGTTTTCTCAAGTGTTGGAAATAGCGGGCAACGGATCAGTTATAGTTGGATTCTATCGAGATACAAATATTGCGAGAGCTTGTGTTTGGCAAAATGGAATGATTGAAACTTTGCCAATGTTAACAGGTGTTACAAATTCGATAGCAACCGGGAGTTCTTTTGATGGTTCCATTATTTTCGGGAATTTTCTGGAAGGGCCAGGCACAGGATTTTCACCAATTGGTGCTTTCATCTGGGATGAACTCAATGGCACACGTCTTTTAAAAGATTTTCTTGAAAATGATTATGGGCTGGATTTGACAGGTTGGAATTTATTAAGTGTTTCCGCAACCGATGCATCGGGCAATATAATTACCGGCTATGGTATTAATCCACAGGGTCAGGAAGAACTCTGGATCGCCACAATTCCCGAACCAGGTACGATTATATTGTTTGTTGTTGGCGGTTTGATGCTTCAAAGGAAAAGGATATAGATAAGTAGAAGAATCAATGATGACGGCAGGAGGAAAAAGAGATTAATAGAAGAAGAACAGAACATAGTACGCAAAAGGTGCAACTCGATGGTTTTGTTGTTGCATATGGCAATGCCAATGGTTCTTCCTCAAATGGTTATGGCGGCGGTATATATTGCAATGGTACATCCCCGGTGATTCGTAATTGTATAATTAGTGACTGTAATGCTATTTATAATGGCGGTGGACATTTTTCAGAGTTTAGTTATTGCTGTATAAAAGATAGCAACGGCAGTGGCGCTAATTGGGATTCATCACTTGGAATTGATGGCGGAGAAAATACTGCCTACGACCCATGTTTTGTAAATCCATCTGATCCGAATGGAGATGACAACAAGCTTTGTACGTCCGATGATGGACTGAGATTAGAGGCCGATAGTCCCTGTATTGATGCTGGAAACAATCCGGCCAATAATGAGTTGTGGGACATAGCAGAAATCAACAGAAAACTAATAAGCCGCACCGCAATTGCTGTTGATATGGGGGCGTATGAATTTGGGGTTATTTCTTTACCGGTACATTTTAGTGGATGGGGAATACGTGACTATTGGGATACTTATTTGGGGGTCGAGCCACCTTTTGCTGATGGAGGTTTACCTCCTGACACAGATCCGGGGGGTGACATAAGATATCCCGGACTTTATTTAGATACTTCTATAATTATTCAAAAATCTATTTCAGATAGTCTTGATTCTATTGCGGTTTCTAAGAACACCAGACTGATAATATATTCTGGCAAAGATTTTACAGGTGATATTACTCTGGATATAACAGGTCCAGCAATTGTTATCAACTGTTATAGGCGTAATTTGTATTCCGGATG
Source organism: Planctomycetes bacterium GWF2_41_51 (assembly GCA_001825665.1). Lineage (GTDB taxonomy): Bacteria > Planctomycetota > Phycisphaerae > Sedimentisphaerales > UBA12454 > UBA12454. The sequence continues at coordinate 29,091 of MHXZ01000034.1, forward strand.
GCTCGAAGATTGGCAAGAGCCTTATAATACGGATTGGCCATCTGATATTCGATATTGGAGCGATGATGCCACCCTCAATGTTATTGGTGACTGCAATATGTATAGTAGTGAAGGACACTCGTCTAATTGGGTAGATGGTTCTTTTAAGATATTATCAGTGGAATAAATTTTAAATGAAAGTGAGATAAAAATGAAAAGAAAGTATTTTTTTGTAATATTGACTCTGAAAGTATTTATATTTAGTACATTGACTTATGGACAAATTCTGTACGATATCATTAATCTTGGTACTGGCGTAGCTTATTCGGTAAATAATAATGGTCAAATTGTTGGTTATTCAGCGAACGGGGCCACTCTTTTTGATACGACAGGTAATCATAACAATATAATTCTGGGACCGGGAATAGCTTACTCTATAAACGATAACAGCCAAATTGTCGGGTATTCATCGACAGATGCCATGTTCTATGACAACAGCGGGAATGGCCAGAATATTAATCTTGGAACTGGAATAGCTCGTTCTATAAACAATAAGGGGCAAATTGTTGGCAATTCATCCGGTAATGCGATAATTTTTGATCCGATTGGTTCTGGGAACAATATCAACCTTGGAAACGGTCTGGCTTATTCTATTAACGATAATGGCCAAATTGTGGGGCGGGATAGTGATCATCATCCAGTCATTTTTTCGCCCGATTATATAACGCTCAGTGGAAAATATATACCACTCGCTAACAATAATTATGGGCAAATTGTGGGTGGGACACTAAGTTGGGGGTCAAATGACAATGCGGTTCTTTTTGATTCAAGTGGCGGCAGTGGCAATATTGTACTTGGAACAGGTATCGCTCGTGACATCAATAATAATGGACAGATTGTTGGCAATTCAGATGGTGGGGCAACTCTTTTTGACCCTAGTGGCGGCGGCAATAATATTGCTCTTAATAGTTTAATCGCCCCTGATGCTGGATGGGATTTGCGATATGCTTATGCAATAAATGATAACGGATGGATAGTGGGTTATGGACATTATGGGGATTCGTCAGATAGCATGGCATTTTTATTAAAACCTATTCCCGAACCAGCAACGATTATATTGTTTGCTTTTGGCGGTTTAATGTTTCCAAGGAAAAAAGAACAGAGAAAACATGGCATAGAAGCAGATGCAAAAATATCTGATGGTCTTGAATCAAAGGGGATACAGTGCCTCTTGGAGATAGATGTGCCTTAAGGCATCTTTCGAGATTAAGATTTGGGAATTTTAAAAATAATAACAAGTTTTAAAACAGGAAGAATTTTTTATGCGAAATCAAATATTGGTCAGCATAATGTTTTTTGGTTTATTGTGTGGAATCCGTGCAAGCAATTACATGGACTACTATAGATCTGCCTGGATACGAAATAAAAGGCATTAGCGGTTCTAAAATTGTTACAGATACTTGTATTTACGATATAGACAGCCGAACATGGGGCATTATCGTTTTTCCCGGAGCGAGTGTTACAAGCATAGAAGGTATTGATGGTGATATTGTTGTTGGCAGTTACGGAGGTTTAAACCCTGCTGGTGTTTTTAGTACACACGGCTTCATTTATGATGGGACAAACTGGGTTACATATGATTTTCCTGGTGCATCTAAAAAGTTGGATATTCGACATTGACGGCAACTATATGGTCGGCGGGGGGGGCGGAAGTATCATTTTCTTCTATAATGGGATAACGTGGACTATACTTGGTTTACAGGGAATGCCTTGTGCCATTAGCGGAAGCTGTGTAATTACAGGTGCAGGAATTTATAATTTAGAAAGCAAGATTTTTACAGGACTAAATTTTCCTGAATCTAGCTATACGTGGCTGGAAGACATTGATGGCGATAATATCGTCGGCTATTACTTTCATGAAGATGGAATTCGGCATGGTTTTTTGTACGATGGCACAGCATGGATTACTCTCGACTATCCGGGGGCAAGTTTGACTATGATAACTGGTATTGATGGATATAACATCGTTGGCACTTATCATGATGCATCTGGTAATAAGCATGGCTTTATTGCCACTATTCCCGAACCAGCAACAATTATATTATTTATTTTCGGTGGTTTGGTGTTTCAAAATAAAAGAACAGAGAAAATATGGCATAGATAGCAGAAAATATAGAAATTAGAACGCGTACGCAAAAGTACAACTCGATGGTTTCATCGTTGCACATACGGCAATGCCATGGGAGTTATTATATAATTAGTTTTAAGTGAATGTAGCGTCATAACATGATTAGATTGGAAGGCCTTAAATGCAAAATAATGCAGAGTTAAATTATGATAAAATCAATGAAACAAGACAGTTAAGATATTTAAAACCCTCGAAAGAATGTCTTGTTGCGATTGATTCTGATGGGTGTGTGTTCGATGCAATGGGCATTAAACAGCGAGAATGTTTTTGTCCGTGGATGATAGCTTGTTTTGGTTTGCAGCCTGTCGCCGAAGCCGCCAGAGAATGCAAAGAGTTTGCAGATTTGTTCAGTAAAACTCGCGGAGCAAACAGACATAAAACAATCGCACGAATTTTAACTGAATTACTACCTAATCACCCAAAAGTTAAAGAACGAGGTTTTAAAGTCCCAAAATTTGAATATTACTGCAAATGGGTAAATGACCCCAATAGCCTGTTAAGCAATGAATGCATTAAACAGGCAATCGCAAAATCAAATAATCTGCAGGAAAAAAATGAATTGCAAACGGCGATTGATTGGAGCAACAAGGTTAATCAAGCCGTTGCAGATATCGTCAGGAATATTGCTCCTTTTAAATATGTTCGTGAGAGTCTGGAGAAAGTTTCTCAAAAGGCTGATATTATTATTTGTTCAGCAACCCCTACAGAAGCACTTGAAAGAGAATGGGCTGAACATGGCATTGACAAATACGTGAAAGTAATTGCCGGCCAGGAAATGGGTACAAAAGCACAGCATTTAGCGGTTATGTGTGAAAAATATAGCAGGGATAAGATATTGATGATTGGCGATGCTCCGGGAGACCAACACGCTGCTCGTAAAAATGGCGTGCTGTTTTATTCGATCAATCCTGGAAATGAGGAAATGAGCTGGAAAAGATTTCATGACCAGGCATTTGATAAATTCATAGAATGCAAATATGCCGGTACTTATGAAAATAAAATCCTTGAAGAGTTTGAGGGATATTTACCAGAAATTCCGCCATGGCAAAATGAAAAAATTTTGAAACTACAACCATTATACAACCAAAAACCTTAATAACTGCTAAGTTTATAAAATTGCTATTTTTTAAGTCCTTTTAAATCAAAAGGTTATAAAAATTAAAATAATGTATAGAGTTTTATATAACCTGCTGACATTAATAAATTTTCCAAATACTGTCATAATATGACGGTATTTTTAATAATTGCTTGCCATAATGCCGATATATACGTATAATTACCAGATACCGTCATATTTTGACGGTACAAACAATT
>MHXZ01000035.1 GCA_001825665.1 Planctomycetes bacterium GWF2_41_51
ATTATCAAAATCAAGATTAAGATTTGCAAGTGCCTGCGCCGCGATTCCTTCTTTGAAGCACAGCATCGCCAAAAGCAGGTCTTCAGTTCCTACATAATTGTGTTTTAGGCTTTTCGATTCTTCGATAGCCTGCATAACAATTTTCCTCGCTTGGAAATTATCATTTTCCTTTTTTGCCTCTTCGGATTGATTATTAATAAGTTTAATAACTTCCTTTTCAATTTCAGAAAAGTTCATCCTCAAATTGACAAGAACATTCGCCGCAATTCCGCGTTCGCCTTTTATTAAAGCAAGAAGGAGATGTTCGGAATTGATATGTTTTGAATTTAGTTTTTTTGCTTCCTGCCGGCCGTTAAATATTACCTGCCGTGCCAATCTTGTAAGTCGTGCAAGTCCCGTTAATCTGTTTATTCCAATGGTGTTTTTCATCATACTAAAACATCGTCCAAATAGCCTCATTTCTTAAATTTAATTGTAATTAAATTTAACCCCTGATTGTCTGAAGAGTAGCTCGATTTTATCGCTTCGATAAGCTAAACTTAAGAGGGGGCAGCTTTCTAAAACCACGTAGAAACCGAAATACTATTTTGAATAATGAAATATGTTGTCCAGCGACAACGTATGGATTATAATCGTTATTGTCCTCACAGACAAAAAACAGTTGCTGTAACTGATAATCCCATTATGAAAAAATATAAAATTCTAATAGCTTTGAGCATTGTCAACCTGTGTTTAGGCGGCATCTACGCATGGAGCGTTTTCGTCCCTGAATTGGTCAATAATTATGGCTACACCACCGCCCGAACCCAGATTGTCTTCGGCACTACGGTTTGCTGTTTGACATTATCAATGCTGTTTACTGGAATACTCGAAAATAAAATCGGCCCTCGACCGATGGTGCTCATTTGTTCCGCTTTGATGTTCACAGGTTATTTTACAGCAAGTTTCAGCGGCTCGAATTTTCTCATTCTCTGGCTCGGCTGCGGCGTAATAAACGGAATTGCCATTGGTTTCGGCTACGTCTGCATGTTGGCCGTAAGTATGAGATGGTTCGAATCGAAAAAAGGTTTTGCCTGCGGTATGGTCATTGCCGGCTACGGTTTTGGCGCAATAATATTGTCATTTGCCGCGCAAACGCTCATCAGTCATGGTTGGGATGTGATGAGAATTTTTAAAATCCTCGCTATCGCCTTGGGCATGATTATTTTTATATGTGCGTTGCAAATCGCCAATCCCGCATCGCACCAAAAACAAAATATGATTCCCACCATTGCCTATAAAACTATTTTTCGCAAACCCAGATTCTTCATACTCTCAATCACAGTAGGATTGGGCACTTTTTCAGGCCTTATGTTCATAGGCAATCTAAAACCCATTGCGTATTATTTCGGCTACGACAGTTTTATCGCTCTTCTTGCCATTTGGCTCGTTTCAATTGGAAATGCAGTCGGCCGAATAATGGGCGGCGTTGCTTACGACCGTTTCAAGGCATCAACCCTGAAATTCATTTTGCTTATAGTGGCTGTGTCCGCATTATTTGTTGTTATGGGAAACATAAGTTCGATTGTGTTCCTTATTTTTCTCATCCCAGTTGGCATGAGTTATGGCGCATTGCTCGCGAACATCCCTGCTCAGGTTTCAGAAGAGTTCGGCCATCACAATTTCGGAATCGTTTACCCGTTGGTTTTAGTGGTTCATGGCCTGGCCGCTCTTTTTGCCGCTCCGTTGGCTGGTTTCATTTACGACAATTATCATTCTTATCGTCCCGCCATGATAATCGCGTCATGTATTTCATTTGCGTGTTTCCTCGGCTTTACTTTCGCTTATCGCAGACAATAATTCACAATATTCAAATATTAGCCCTCGGCTCTGCCGGGGGTTACCTTCGCATACCAATGCGAATCACAATTCCATCTCACACCCCAAACCATTCACAATCAGATTTATTCTGCAATTTTAAATATTAAATCTCCTTGCTTCTCCCTAAGCTCGGTGTTGCCTTAAGCAATGTCTTCGTGAATCTTCATTTTCTTCATCGTGTAGTATTCGTGTTAATGCGCGGTTAATTAAATCCTTCATTGAGCGGCTATAATATCAGTAATTCTCGCCCCAGAACAGCTATGAAAAGTGTTCGCTTTTTTGATAACTTTTTTCGCGTTTTTCACACTTTTTAAACATTTTCCGTTCCATTTTCGAAGCATTTTAGGTCACAAAATTGCATTTCCGCGCAAGTTTTCCCTTGCGCATTTTTTTCGACCATCGCAATTTCCGCGCAACTATTTCCTTGCGCTTTATTTAAACGTTACCAAAAATACGTAACCGAAACGAGCCTCGCACTTGTCCTCCATAGCCTTTTCGCGATGGAGGAACCGCAACCGCTTGCCGACCACCTGTATCCTAATTGATTAACCATCAGTTTTTGTGAAACCTTTGCTGCTATTTCAAATTCAATTGACTTTCCCCCATAAACACACTAAAATTCTCGCTTTATACGGTTTCGCGATTGGCTGCCCGCATATCTGCGAATTATTTAGGAAGTCAATCGTAAAAGTTTTATATAGCCGAATTTACGCGACTCGAAAGGACGTAAGATGGCAGGAAATATTATTGAACTTACAGATGAAATTTTTGATAGTACCGTGCACGGAGGCGAAATGCCTGTGCTCGTCGATTTTTGGGCTCCATGGTGCGGTCCCTGCAGAATGCTCGCTCCGGTTATCGAAGAGTTATCGAATGAATACACCGGCAAAGCAAAAATCTGCAAACTAAATACAGATGAGCATCACGAAGCGGCCGTTGAATTTGGAATTAGTGCTATTCCGACCCTGATCCTTTTCAATAAAGGTGAAATCGTAAAAAAATGGGTAGGTCTCGCCAAAAAATCCGATATCACCGCGGCCATAGATGAGCAGATTCAATAATTATGGAATTTTTTAAAAAATGTCATTGCGCCCAGTTCGTGTGGCTTCTGCCGCACGAGAACGACAAAGCAATCTCAGGTTTTATTTTTAAAAGTAATCTTATTTAGCTCCCAGCATTAGAGAAAGTATCAGGAAGATTTTATGCTCAGAAGAACACATAATTGCGGTCAGTTACGCATTGAAGATGCAGGCAAAAAGGTCAATTTAGCCGGTTGGGTCGATTCATATCGCGACCATGGCAATCTCGTTTTTATTGACCTGCGCGACCGTGAAGGATTGACACAGCTTGTTTTCAATCCGCAGTCCCAGCCCGAGATGCACAAATTAGCTCGTCAGCTTCGCTGCGAATGGGTTATTGCCGCCAGCGGTACAGTTGGCCCGCGAGGTGAAGGACTTGAAAATCCAAAACTCGCAACCGGCCAAATCGAAGTTCACATCGATAAGCTCGAAATCCTCAATAGCTCTGAAACTCCCATTTTCGAACTGCAAAATGCAGAATCAGTCGGCGAAGAGACAAGATTAAAATATCGTTATTTAGACCTTCGCCGCCCTGTAATGCAGAATCGTTTGAAGGTTCGCCATAAAGTTACGAAAGTCGCACGCGACTTTTTCGACAGCAAGGGTTTCTGGGAAATCGAAACCCCGTTCCTTGGCAAAAGCACGCCCGAAGGCGCAAGAGACTTTCTCGTGCCCAGCAGATTATGTGCAGGCAATTTTTATGCTCTGCCCCAGTCTCCGCAGCTTTTCAAACAGGTTTTGATGGTCAGCGGCGTTGATAAATATTTCCAGATTGTACGTTGTTTCAGGGATGAAGACCCCCGAGCGGACAGACAGGCCGAATTTACTCAAATAGATGTTGAGATGAGCTTCGTCGACAGGGAAGACGTCATGGACATTCACGAACAGCTTGTCGCGGCCATTTGGAAACAAGTCCTCGGCGTAGATGTCAAGTTGCCTCTTCGCAGAATGACATATCAGCAGGCGTTGGACGATTACGGCAACGACAAACCAGATTTACGTTTCGATATGAAATTGAAAGATATTTCCGATATCGCAGGCAAATCGCAGTTCAAAGTCTTCACCGATACAATCCAGAAAGGCGGAGTCGTTAAAGGTCTTTGTGCAGTCGGCGGAGGTGCTAAGTTCTCGAGAAGCGATATCGAAAAAACATTTACAAAAGTTGTAACAGATTTCGGCGCAAAAGGTCTTGCCTGGTTCAAAGTCATTAAAAATGAGCAGGGCAGCATTGACCTTCAAAGCAATTTAACCAAATTTTTCACTGATGAGCAGAAACAGGCGATAATCCAGAAATTCGATGCAAAACCAGATGACTTGTTGCTTTTTGTCGCGGATAAAATGGTTGCCGCCAATAAAGCCTTGGCCCCATTGCGGTTAAAGGTCGGCAAAGATTTGGGTTTGATAGACGAAAAGGCTTATGAACTGCTTTGGGTCATTGATTTTCCGCTTTTCGACTGGAACGAAGGGGACAAAAGATTCGATTCTCTGCACCATCCGTTTACAGCACCGGTTCCGGAAGATATTCCAAAGCTCGATACCGACCCCGGCAATATCAGGTCTCAGGCGTACGATATAGTAGTCAACGGCTCTGAAATCGGCGGCGGAAGCGTTCGTATTCACCAGCCCGATATGCAGGCGAAAGTCTTTGATTTGCTCAGAATTACCAGAGAACAGGCCAAAGACAGGTTTGGTTTCTTCCTTGATGCCTTGAAATTCGGCGCGCCTCCTCACGGCGGCATTGCTTTCGGCCTTGACAGGTTAGTTATGTTCCTGACTGGAACGGATAATATCAGGGATGTTATTGCATTCCCGAAAACGCAGAAAGGCCAGTGTTTGCTTACTGATGCTCCAAGTTCAGTTGAACAGGCTCAGCTTGACGAACTGAATCTGCGTGTTCAGAAGCATCAGATGTAGAAAACTTGCGCAATTTTTATTAACCGGTATTTGGGAAATATGGATGATGAGCAGTACCGGAAAAAAAATTAAAACGATTTTGGGTTACTTTCAGCTTCGGCCGATGTCACTGGCCGCCAAGTGCAGACTCCTCTTTGGCATTGCCATTTTGCTCGTTATGGCGCTTGCGCTTTTGATTCCATATTCATGGATGAGCAAACTCTCAGAAAAATCCCTCACAGACGCAGGCAGAGCGATTATGAATACTGTGTATGAGAGACATTTTAAACTTGAAAGCACGGATAAACGCCCTGTAATGCTCGATGAAAGCGGTGCAGTAAAACAATCGCAAACCAGTAGAGTGCATTGGTTTAGGTTTAATAATGAGGGCGATAGCTGGAAAGAATTAATCGATGCAGAGACAACCGACAGGATCGAAGGGTTATTAAAAGAACAATCATCCGAAAATGAATATACCTGGATTGATAAAGTTGACGGCAATCTTGAAACAACTTACATAAATATTGTCCGGGCAAATAAGCGATGCTTGTCGTGTCATAGTGCCGAAGGTTCGGCTCCGACTTTTGAGCTTTCAGAACCCGTTGGTGCGCTTGTAGTTAAGATGCCGGGTAGAGAAATCAGCAAAACAGCTCTTATGAATAGAATTGCAATTTTGGCGGCAGTGCTTCTGGCCGGTTCCGGCGCCGTTGTTGCTTTCTATGTCATTGTGCAGCGTATCATTTTAAGTCCGATTCGTCAATTGCGCGCAATTGTAAAAAACGTCTCTGAAGGCAATCTCGACGTGCGCTGCGGTATCAAAACC
>MHXZ01000036.1 GCA_001825665.1 Planctomycetes bacterium GWF2_41_51
CATCTTTTCAACGCCGTCAAGCCCCACAAGTATCGGCATCGTAATCACAATCTGCGGCTTTTGATTATTGATTCTCTGCAAATCTCTTCCGACAAGATTATTAAAAGTCTGGTCGGTGCCGCCAAGTTCGACATCAGCCTTGACCATCACAGAATCATATCCCTGCATCAGCGGATAAAGAAATTCGTGCATACTGATCGCATCGCCCTCTTTATATCTGATTTCAAAAGTATCGCGCTCAAGCATCCTTGCAACTGTCATCGAACTCATCAGTTTTATAATTTCAGCAAGTCTCAAATCAGCAAGCCATTCGCTATTTGGCCGAACTTCAAATTTGTCTTTCGATATATCGAGAATTTTCCCAGCCTGTTCGATGTATGTCTGTGCGTTTTTATCAATCTGCTCAGGCGAAAGCATCGGCCTTGTGGTGTTCTGCCCTGTCGGGTCTCCGATACGCGCGGTATAGTCGCCGATAATCAGAACCGCCTTGTGTCCCATATCCTGGAATTGTCTCATCTTCCGCATCACAACCGTATGCCCAAGATGAATATCCGGCGCCGTCGGGTCCATTCCGAGCTTGATGCGAAGCTGACGTTTTTCCTTTGCCGCCGATTCAAGCCTTTGGCCGAGTTCATTTTCACTGAAAATTTCAACTGTTCCGCGTTTAAGCAGTTCGATTTGCTCTTTTATGTTATCTTCCATAAATACTTTCAAAGCCATTAAAAACAGGGATTTTAATCGAAAACACGCCCTCAATCAAGAATTGATTTTATGCCCAATAATCTGTCAAAACAGGCGTTTGCTGTCGAGAAGAAAGTTGATTGGTCCGTCATTCGAAGCTGTTACATCCATATCAGCGGCGAAAATCCCTTTTTGAACCGTAAGACCTTCCGCTTTTATATGCTCGCATACTTTTTCATAAAGCTTTTCAGCGATTTGAGGCTCGGCCGCCAAATCGAACCCCGGCCGTCTTCCCTTCCGGCAATCTCCATATAGAGTAAAATTGCTGATTATCAGCAATTGTTTGGTCATGTCCTTCACGTTCAAGTTCATTTTGCCGTCGTCGTCTGCGAAAATCCTCAGGTTTGAAATCTTGTCCGCAATAAAAACAGCATCAGATTCATCATCACCTTTTCCGACGCCGAGATAAACCAGCAACCCTGCCGCAATCTGTCCGACAATCTGGTTATCAACAGTAACCTTCGCGTATTTAACTCTTTGTACAATCGCTCGCATAATTCTTAAATATGTACTTAAAAAATTTTCTTATGCAAAAATACAATGCTATTATAATTATGGATAAAATAATCATAATAGCGGGAATGATTAATCTTATCCATTGCCGGCCTACCTCATTAGTTTCACCCAAATTAGTTATTAATCTAAAAATGAAATAACCATTTGTTATAAACAACGATAATATGAGAGGCCAATGACGTTTCATTTTTTAATGTCCTGCTTTCAATAAGACTATGCCTGATACAACCAGAATTATTCCTAAAAACCTTAGCATACTCATCGCATCGTGGAAGAACATTACTCCTATAAGAAAAGTGCAGACAGCACCGGTTCCCGTCCAAACACTATATGCAGTTCCAATTGGTATAGTTTTTTGAGCGATATATAAAAAACATCCGCTTAAAGCCATCGATACAACAGCGAATAAAATCCATAGAACTTTATGATGTGTCAGTTGTGCCAATTTGAACCCAAGCGGCCAGCCAACCTCAAATATTGCAGCTATAAATAAATATATCCAGCTCATTGTTTCCTTTTCAACAACCCTCAATGTAAACCATTATTGGGTGTCCGTCAATTGCGCAAAAAAATCCCGCATCAAAACAAAATGCGGGAAAGGGCAAAAAGGAACCAAAAATAACATTTCACTTTATCTCTGAAGTATAACAAAATAGATGATTAAAACCAAATCGTATCGATTCGATTCTGTCTTTAAATACAATAAATATGTTTTGCATTTTATGAATTAAATGTTTTATCGGTCTCACCCCGAAAAAATTTTACATACACTCTATGCTGAAATAAATCTGACAACAAATCTCCTGTTTAAAAACAACCTTTTATACGTCCCAAAAAAATATAATTTTTTCCTTGCATATCCATAATCTTATGTTATAATGCATACTACATTAGAGGTAGGCGAAAACACATTAGTACAATCAGCTCATTTAAATTGTTGGTTTTTTTGTTTTGAGCTGCATTGGAGGAAAAGTTTTTCACGGGGATTAAGTTATTCAGTGCAGGTTTTGCGCGCGTTTTAAAGCAACGTTCGTACCGCGTTTTGGAGGCGCATCGTTTTTCCAGGAGTTAAGTTATTGAGCACGGATATTGTGCGCACGGAAGTAAAACTTTTTTGGAAAATATTTTTGAAAGGTACAAGGGATGAAAAAATTTATAACAATTTGCCTGGTCTTGATTGCGGCTTCAACAACTTACGCGGCCACAATCCAGTCCATAACTGCGAATAATGCAGCAACCTCATTTAACAGCACAACCGGTTTATTTAGTATGATCGGCTCCGGCGGTATTGTCGAATACACTTCAGGCAATGCTTACATAAATGGGCAATTCACTCTTAGCATGTCTCTGGCGGCTGATACTTCTGCCAGCGGAATCGCCAAAGGGACCTTTAATAGCGGAACATTCTCTTACAATGACGGCAGCACTCTCCTATTGGCAGGTTCTTTTAGTTCTTTTAACATTGTCGAATCTTTCGATAATTTTGGTATGCTTGCCGGATATGGTAATTTCAATGTAACTGGCGGCAGTCTACAGTCTGCTTTTGGATCAATCGGGAATTTAGTTAATATTTCCTTCTCTGTTAATCCAATTACGATCAGCTCTTTCGCTTCAGATTTTACAGCTATTTCACATATGACTGTTACATCTGTTCCAGAACCTGCAACCATCGCAATAATAAGCCTTGGTGTATTGTCGATTTTCAGAAAAAGAAAATAAACAAAGCTGCGAAAGCTGACCGCAATGAGAGCGAAACAGATTTTGCAGTTGTCTTTGATAACTATTTTTGTATTCGGCTCAGCATCTGCTGCGAATACAATAGTTCAGACAATCTATTTCGGCCAGGACGGCATATTTAATCAGTTCGATTGCAGTACAGGAACGCTTAATTTTATCAGGATCGATATAACCTTGAATATTTACGGCGGACAATTTAATTACGATAATGACAGCACATCCGAAGCATCTGGAAATCTTCAGTTCGGCGAAACTGCGGGCGTGAGAGATACTTCGGATGTCTGTTTGTTAGAATCTTTAAACGATTATATTTTCGATGATGGAAATATTTACGCATACACCAGTTGCAACTTTGTCCTCTCACCTGACAACGGAGACGGTGGCACCAATTACGATTCTACTCCGCCAGATGGAGCAGTTTTATTCGGCAGCGACAAATCCGTTACAGAATCGGGTTATATTCCGGATGTTTTCTGGACGCAAGGCGATAAAGGTTTCCTTGGAACAGGAACATATACTATCCTTTATTCACTAATGCCATGGACTGATTTTACAGGTCAAAACGTGAATCAAATTCAATTTTCCTGCACTCCCCCGGTTTCCGCAGATGGCTCTATAACCGTAATATACGACTATGATGCAATCCCCGAGCCTGCTGCTTTATCTCTGCTGACTGCCGGGATTTTTGTTTGCTGTAATAAAAAGAAAAGCTGAATCAAGATTTGCTCTTTTATAATTTATTTTGAATTTGCCGCGTTATTATCTTGCATTTTAAATCGTGCCTGATATAATCTCCTGTAATAGGGGATAGGCGAAAACACATTAATTGAAGTAAAAATTCATAGACTAAAAAGCATTTTGAATTTTTTATTTCACACTTTTTTCCAGAGAAGAGTTATCGTCGCGCGGTTTGCGCATCTTAAATATAGATACGCATCGATTTTGTACTTGCTTTATGTTTTGAAGATGCTGCGTTGTGATTGGGATTGGGTGTTTATAAAATCAGAAGGAAGGAATCGTAATAAGTATTAATGGAATCCTTGAGTGAGTCAATAAGAAGAAGTTATTTGCCGTTGTAATTCGAAGAAGAATTCTTATTGAAAGAGCCGTGCGGTTATGCAGCCGTCGGCAAACAAGGATTAAAAAATGTTACGTTATTGCTTTTTTATTTGTGTCGTTTTTTGTTTTGTTACTATGGTCTTTGCACAAAATAATTATGACGTCTTTATGCAGGAAAGTCCTGTCGGTGCGGGAGTCATCAAGCCGGGTATTGGCGTGCATACTTATCAAGCCAAAGAAAACATCATTCTGACAACAGCTCCAAAAACGGGTTATCGTTTTGTGGGCTGGCTCGGCGATGTAAGAGATTCGGGTTCTAACAGAACAAGTATGGTCGTCGATGGGCCAAAGATTGTCATTGCGGTATTTGAAAGAGACGAATACGAGTTTCTTGAGAAATCCGGCCCGCAAATCAGCGTAGGTCCTCCGGCTTTGTATCCGAGAAGCGATTCCTACACTAATAATGGCGGAACATGGCCCTATCCGCCGGATAAACCTGATGATCCTGATTATCCGGATGATCCTGACCCAAGAAATGACCCGCCTCCGGTTCCTGAAATTCCGGAACCTGCGACTATGATTATGCTTGGTTTAGGTGCATTGCTTATCCATAGAAACAAAAAGAAATAATTTAAAAATATCATGGAAGAAAAATGTTTGAAAACTCAAATTTTTTGAAAGGCAGGAATATGAAAAATAGAACTATTTTAAAATGGGCAGGTATGTTTACATTGCTGTTATTGCTGACACAAACAGCGGTGCAAGCTGGTTTCTACCTGCCTGAAAGCGATCTGTGGCAAGGCGGCAAAAGCATTATCAATGAGAGTGTAAAAGCTTATGTTGAATATGCGGTGTACGATGCAGATGACGATTTGCCGGCCGGTATTCTAAACCCAGGCAGCGGCAGGTACGTCTATGCGTATCAGATTTTCAATTATGGAACCACCATGGATCCTATATTGCAATTCGAACTCGTCGGCGGAAATCCTGCGGCAGCTACAGGTATAGGGTCCCAAAGCGATGGACAAGGCGGTTTGGTGCCGGATAATGACGGCGACACTTTCGTTTGGCGCTTTACAAACGGTACATTTATAGCGTCTAAACATTCTGCTTTCCTTGTTTTCAGTTCTGAAGCTTCACCTGTTGCCGGAGACTTAAGAGTATTAGATACCTTAAGTAACTATGGCGATGAACCGCCTATCAACGAAGGAGCCATAGGAACTGACGGCGCAAATATTCCAGAACCGACAACTGTAACTTTACTAACGATTGGTGCTTTATCTTTATTAAAAAGAAGAAGAAGTTAATAGAGAAAAAAATCCGCCTATGATTTTTTTCAAGCCCCGTATGATGCGGGGCTTTTTTTTGCGCTGTATGCAGGTTCATCTAAGCATTTTTACCTATGGCACTATCGGGGGGGTTCAGTAAAGTCGTTTATGTAGTTTTTATATCTTGCATTATCCTTTCTTCAATGTAATTATACATTTGAAGGAACAAAGAAGAAACACTTCGTAAGTATATTCCGTTTGTTTACACTTGGTTTATTTTATTTTTTGAGGAATTTATGGCTAAGTATTTCTTCCTAATCGTTGTATTGTTTTCAACCGCCGCCTTCGCTGCTACATACTCAGAGACTCAATCTTTCAACGGTATTGGCAATTTAAACGGCTCATTAATTTTCAATCAATTCAATGGCAGCGCTGATAATTTGCAATCTATTTGTGTTTTGCTGCGTCTTCAAACAAACGGCGGAATGCTCGTACTTGATAACGACAGCCCTAACGCTATCGCTGGGACTTTCCAATTCGGAGCTATCGGATTCATAAATTCGAAAGATGTAATATTATTAGATTCTTCATACCTGCCCTGTGTGAACCAGGCATATGCGATTCACAGCCAATCCTTCAATTTATCCCCCGACAATGGTGATGGTTTACTTAATTTCGATCCATCATTTCCGGATGGATTAGCGTTGAGCGGCATTTCCGCAATTGATTTTAAATGGGGATTAGTAGATGAAGCTTTTTGGTCTTTGGGCGGCAAAGGATTTTTAGGAACAGACACTTTCAGCATCAATTATTCTGTAATGCAATGGATTAATTATGGAAATATAAATGGAATGTGTTACGCCGTTTCACCTGCAGCTATCGACGGCTCTGTAACAATTTTTTACACGTACGAGTCGGCACCGGAACCATCGACAATCCTCTTTCTTGGTTTTTCATTATTAATTTTGAGAATCAGTGCACACCATTAGAAACTCACTGCGCGGCAATTTGGCACTTACGGCATTATTTATTATGTTTTTTATAAAGACGTAAAACTCAATGCTCAGTTAATCATTAAAAGATTATAGAACGCTTTTTATCGGATGATTTCAGCATCTATTTCCGCATCTATGGCGGGAGGAAATTACTATTACGGGAGATTATATGACTAAGGTTATAGCTTTATCGGCGATAGTCTTTTTATGTGTTCTGAACGTTCATGCAAACTATCCTTTGAATGCTTCATATAACACAAACTCTTTTGTAGACTTTCCTGAATACTGGGGTTCAAATGAATGTGTTAAAAATGAAGTAATCGATGGCGATGCCGCCGTACAACTCACACCTTTTCCTGAACCTGCTACACTGGTTATTCTCGGACTTGGCACAATTCTGGTAACATTCAAAAAACGTCCAATTCGCGCCAAATAATTCTTACACAATTCTTTTTGTTACCCTGTTTCCCCAATTAACCACTCTGTCTATTTTAACATTTTTCTTGACAAAAGCACCCAATTGTGGTACAATTTTTTCCATATTTGGGGTAGAGAAAAATCAAATCATTGACGTTTGTCTCAAAAGATAAGCACTTTCAATAATCCGCACGGAAGCTATTAAGACAGAGAAAAATTATTAAAAAGATTCTAATATTGTGTTTAATTACTTTTATTGCTGGTAATGTACGCGCAACCGCAATAGACATTGATCCTCCGTCGTGGTGGCTTACGCCGGGACTGGATACAACCTGGCAGGTCTGGAGTTTCGGTAATTCGGGAACAGGCCCAATTGAACCTGATTCAGCAGGATATGATTCTTTTCTTGGAACTCATGTAACAGTTTCCCCGCAATCAAATTGGCTGGCCGAGTATAATCAGTTTGATTATTACGGTCTAATCGGAGGCTCAGGCATCTGGCAGCTTTCAGGCAGCGGAATCGATGCTTATGTTGTAAATTATGACCAGCCTGCTTCCGAAAAACACATTTGGATTCAACTCACCTGGCGTTCTCAGCAGCAAGGCGGTGCTCCAGTTATTTATTTGCAAGATGACACCGGCTCTCAAATTGGCCCCTTTACCTCACATGTCAGTTATACCTGGCTCAACGATTACTGGATTCATAGCACTTATGAAATCATTTTAGACCACAACACATCATTTGAAATTATTAATATCAGCGGTTCAATTTATGTCGATGACCTTGTAATTGACACGCTTTGTATCCCTGAACCTGCAACAATTTCACTTCTTATTATCGGAACATTACTCTTTTACAGAAAATAGCTTAAGAAAATAATTCAAGATTTGTCGACAATGTTTTGAAGAAATATTATTTTGTTCTTGACAAACTACTCCAAACGTAGTACAATTCCCCGCAGTATTGGACGAGAAAACTTTTTGTAATTGGGATGGATGAGAAAACGCGTACCATCTTTGCGGTGGTTCATTGCGTTTTTTTTTGTTTTTACCCTTGGGATGAGAAAACTCAGTTAGAGTCTGCGCTTATTGCGCGTATTGGTTTCGGGAGGTTGAGAAAACGGGATGCAGAAGTTTAGTTGAAGAAGTTATTTTATGAATGAGAAGAGGTATTGTATGCATACGAGAACATTTTCCACAAGGATCCCCCGTTTTCTTCTGCGTTTACCAACGTTGTTCCTGCTTTCCTTAATTCCATTGCTGCAGTCTGCATTTTTTGTTAGTAATGCGCAAGCTGTAATTTACTGGAATGATGTAACCACCGACAGCGGCATCAAACTGCAGAATGGCAGCAGCGACTATGAATTTTTTGGCCAACCAACGCTTGCCGGTGAAAATTCATTTAATTTTCCTCCTGAAGATTTCGTTGCAGAAAGTCCCCCGGGGATTCAGTATGTGCGAGAGAATTTGCATTTTGACATCACCGCTCCAATCGGCCAGAACATTTTGGGAATCGTTATTTCTGATTATGGCCAGTACAGCGCTGAAGGCTCAGCCATTGTTTATGCAATGGGTAATATTACAGTTACAAATTTGGACACAGCCGAACAGCAAATTGATTTTTTTGCGAAAAATTATGCCGGCAGTTCAGGTTCGTGGGACGGTCAGCTTGTAATCACCGGAATTGAATGGTCGCGTATTCAAGTCGTGATTTCAAACACTCTCGTTGCTTATGCTTCGCCCGGCGGGAGTTCATTTATAGAAATAAATGAATTAGGAGCATCAGCCGGCGGTATAAATATTGAAATCCTGATACCTGAACCTGCAACTGTAACTATTTTCGCCTTCGGCAGTTTAGTATTTTTCCTCACAAAAAAGCATCCTAAAGCTGTAGTGTCGCTTATTGCCATTGGTATTTGCTTGGTTTTTACCAGTGATGCAGGAGCGGTCGGCTGGAGCGGTTCAACAGATTATTTTAGTTGGGAAAATGGGCAAAGTGAATTTGGACTTTTCGGTGTTCCGAGGATAGACAACTTTAGCACTTTCATTTTTAGTCCTTCAAAATTCGATGCCGTATCAATCGGCATGGGAAGTGTCGATGTTTATGATGTTTTGGAGTTCGACTTGATTGCCGAGACAGGCTATACAATCACCGATATAAGCATTATAGCGATTGGCGATTTATTCTCTATCGCATTCAGCTCCGTTGATGTTATCGGCACACTAACAGTTACTGACCTCGACAATAGCAGCAATATTTTTGATGAAGACCTCGATACAGCACAGACCAATCCTGTTTGGAACGGTTCATTGTCAATATCAAGCCTTAACTGCAATGCAATACATATTGAAATGTTCAGTAAACTGACCGCTTATGCAGAAAATTTTACTATCGCGTCAGTCAGTCAAACAGCTTTTCAGATTTCAGTTGGAGTTGTTCCCGAACCGGCAACAGTTGCTCTGCTGGCTTTAGGTTCAATAGTTTTCATCGGAAAAAAAAGTAAATAAATAAAGAAGGAGATTTATATGAAAAAGCTTTATATATTATGTTTAGTATTTATTTTAGCTTCATCGGTTTTAGCTATGCCGTTTGAAACAAACAACTCTAAAATTGATAAGAATGCTTCATCTGAACTTGCTGAAAAATTAGTCCAGCTTAAATGCTCAGATTCCAAAGTTGATAATATTTTCATCATTACCGCTGCCGGACAAAACAATAGCAGCGACTTTATTACAGCTTTGCTTTCAGAAAGCTCGCCATTGATTTCGGTTGATATATTTTTCAGCGGTTCAAACATTAATATTAATGATTGCCTGATGGTTGGCAACGGAAACTCCGAAAAAAATCCATTTGCTACCAACAATTATTCCGTACCTAATTGGTTAAAATAAACTACTATTTCGGTCGATTAAAAAAAACATAAAAAAAACGACAATTAGCAATAATAAAGCTGTTTCGCCACAAAAGAAACGGCTTTTTTTATGCGCATATTTCCACTGGATTTACCCCCGATAATGAGATAAAATGATGCTGATATGGATATCATTTACAGAAACAAAACTCTTGAACGGGTACTGATACTTACAAATATTACCGTCACCAGCATTGTCGTCATTACAGCGCTTGCGCAGCTTGGCTTTTACAGGCCATTACTTTCAGACACAATGATGTATGCGATATTAATCGCTGCTGTAGTTCTATTTTTAATTGAAAAAATTATAAGATTCTTTAATGCACGTTCTAAAATAGACTACCTGCACGCCTTCTGGTTTGAGTTCCTTTTCCTGGCCGCATCTTTAATATCTTATTACACCGCAGGTCTGTTATGGTTCCTCGGAATTTATCTGCTGCTGCAAATCATCACGAAAGTATGCAGAACAGGCATTAACCTGGCAGCTTCCGGGAAAAGCCCTGCACTGACCTTCGTTGGAAGTTTTATTGTTATCATACTCATCGGTGCGATCCTGCTGCTGCTTCCCAAAAGCCATGCAACACCTTCACTTAGCTTTATCGACGCTCTGTTTACTTCCACAAGCGCCACCTGCGTAACAGGACTTGTCGTGAAAGATACAGGCTCAGATTTTACTTTCATCGGGCAAATAATTATTCTCTGTATGATT
>MHXZ01000037.1 GCA_001825665.1 Planctomycetes bacterium GWF2_41_51
TGGGATTTCAAACTATTTGAAATCATAATCTATTAATATGCATTGTTTTAACGTCAGATGACTTTTTGCCTATTACGGGATTTTACGCGTGTAGCTTTCTGATTTGTGAAATAACGTTTTTTGGATCACTCATGTTACAACTCCTGCTACCCTCTGCATAAGCCTTACTATAAAGGTTAAAAGTTTCCAAAGTTATTTATTACCTTCGTCTGCCTTGCCACTTCGATGCCATAATAACGAAGTCGCGTATATTTACTCTATCATCCGGTATGCTGGGTGATATATCGCACTGCTCGTTCCAGTTTCCCTGCCCAGGTGTAGAAAGCCAGGCATCAGACATTATCAAAAGGTCAGCATTATCTATAGCCTCGTCACTATTAAGATCACCCAAGGTGGAGTCATCAAAATATTTAGACAGCTTCGATTGCGAAGCAGTACCCCATTTGTTTGACTGCCAATTATAGGGTATATGATCGATGCGATTGTTGAGTATACGTATAACCCCCCACAGTTCATCAAGATCATTCGAACCGCAACCAGGCGAGTAACTATAACCTGCAGGAGTCAGAACATCTATTGTGCCGTTCCATATTCTAAGTTGGACGGAATGCCAATGCCCCATAAGAAAAGTGAGCACATTTCTATTTATCAGCATATTGTACAACGTGTTTGATTCTGACTCATTAAGGTGATTATAACTGGCGCCTAAAGTGTAATCTGGAGAAATATGCATTGAAAAAATCAGAGGAGTGTCCGGCAAAATTGAATCAAGTTTCTGCTGGAGCCAGTTAATCTGTGTGCTGCCAAGCGACGGAGAGGTTACATCACCGGCTTTGTACGGATCAAGCATTATAAAAAGCACACCTTCGTGTTCGAAAGAATAATACGAATTACCATGACGTTCTGTTATTTGGTTCTGAATATAATGATCGGAAGTATAATCATGATTTCCGATAACTTCACACGTATAAGGTGTAGCGGCCAAGTTTGATATACATTGAATATAGCTCAAATAACTTGCGGCGTCTGGATTGTCCCATCGGGTAGATTTTGGAGTCCCTTCGGTTATATCGCCGAGATGCAGCACGAATGCAGGTTCCCTCACTGGCCTTGTGTAAAGTAACAAATAACTCGGATATAAATTACCGGGACGTGCATTCATTTGGGTTATTATATCATCACGTACGGAAGAATTGCATACCCCGATATGACTATCAGTCCAGACGAAAAAAGTAAAATTCCGGGCAACACAAAAAGACTGCCAACTCAACACAAGAAAAATAACGCTTAGACAAAAAAAAGGTTTCATAAGCTTGCTCATTTAGCTTCGACATTATTCGGAATTCAACTTACAAAAGCGTCCATTGCTTATATCTGCAGAACAAATTGAATCAATCGGTTTACCATCCTGAGTCCAAACCGTGAGATTGGTTAGGTCGCGATGTTTTCGCGGTAACAAGCAACCCGCTACATATCCTACAGAAAACATAATTATATTGCCAATAATCATCGTATAATAGGTGTCAAACGGTACTTTCAAAAAATCTGGCAACCAACCATATACGGAAAGAGTTGCCCATGCCGTAAACATCAATGTGCAGACAATACCTAAACCAACAGCACGTGAATCGCCTTTAGTGGTGAAAAATCCGAAGAGAAATATACCCAAAAGACCGCCGCTGATCAAGGAAATCAGGATGTTGTATGTGTCTTGAAGCGTATTGGATTTGGTTTTAAATAGGATTAAAGCACCAACAATCAGTAACAATCCAGTCAAAAGTGCTATCAACCATGCAACTTTGAGACAATGTTTGTCTGATTTGTTTTTTGCAAAATATTTTTTATATATATCTACGACGCAAACAGTAGATATAGAATTAATTGATGCACTCAGCGTAGACATCGCAGCAGCGAGAGCAGCAGCTATAACTATTCCTTTAACCCCTGTTGGCAAATAGTTAGTAATGAAAAATGGCAATACCTGCTCCGCCGGTCGAGTCCCTGTTAGCATTTCAGTTGCTTCCGGAACAGGAAACACTTTAAAGAAAGCATATAGCGATGTACCAGTGAACATATAAAACGCCCATATCGGTAGAGAGGAAAAAGCACATATCCACATAGCCTTTCTCGCTTCTTTTGTGCTGCTTGAGGTACAATATCTTTGAACTATTATCTGATTACCGCAATATTCTGTGAGATATCCAAATACACCGAATATAAACATCATAGTTATTGTTTTTTCAGAAAGACTCAATTTCCATGAAGCAGATTGAATAGCATCATTCTGAATTACATCGAAAGCAAACTTGTGATCTGTCATCGCAATAGAAAATACCTGACTTAGCCCACCGGGCAATTTTGCTACAATCATCACCAGGCAAAGTATTCCGCCTGCCAGAAACACGATTGTTTGAACAACATCAGTCCATATAACTGCATCAATGCCTCCAATAATCGTGTAAAAAGCCACAAAAAAGCCGCTGACAATAACGCATATCATCGGGTCAAGTCCTGTTATCTGATACACAAGCAAAGAGACCAGATAAAGAATAATGCTGTTACGCATTAATTGTATAATGACGAATGTCAAAGAGCCGTAAAGACGTATGGGATATCCAAATCTATTTCCAAGATATTCATAAACAGAAGTAATTTTGCCGCGTCGGAAAAAAGGCAAAATTACTCGTGAGGCAATAAAAACGACGAGAAGAATAGCCATATGAGGCGTAAATCTCACCCAATTGGTTTTGAATGCATCGGCAGGAAAAGCAATTACAGTTACGGAGCTGAAAGCTGCACCTATAAGGCTTATGCCTACAATCCAACCTTTGAAAGACCGCCCGCCAACAAAATATTGCTCTGTACTTGTATTTTTTTTAGAACAATATACCCCCATTGCGGCCATAGCAATAAAATATACTAATACAACAGAAAAATCGATAATGCCCAAAATATATCTCCTTATGTTGCTGCTTTAAATGAAATCATCAAAATTAACAATAACAACTTAATTAAAAATAAGAATTAATATCGTCCATAAATTTGTATCGTATGCATCACAGCCCTCATGCTTATCAGTAACGAACCATAATTGAGAGACCCTGCTGTATCAATATTCAAACCCCGACTTTTTTTCGCCATTTCGCAATCACGACGCACTTCTGAAATAATTTGTTCAAAATTATTTCGGGAAAACGTAAAGGGAGCCAGACAACCATCAATTCGTGCATTTGGCAGATATTTTCTTATCTCATCTACTAAAACTGTTGGACCAAAATTTACACCATTGAGATTAAGTCTGCCAAGTATCGGCAGTAAATGATTCATTTCTGAATCTGAATGCTGATATCGAGTATCTTCCGGCTCAGGACTACAATAGTCGAATACTTTTTTCAATACAGGATAACCAAATTGCTCATACATTTCAGCATTAAGAAAGCAACAACTATCATCTCTAAATCCAAAGCCGGCCGGAGCATTATCTGCTTCGTAACCTGCTTCATAATCGAATATTTTTATATATTCTAATATTATTTTTGCAATCGTATTACTGAATCGTTTCGCTAAATCAGATTCATCTTTTATTAAAAAAATAAGATTTTCCGTCCCGTAAATCGAACAAGCCAACGTAACCGGTCCACGAACATCACGCCACAAAGAAGGTTTTATTCCATATTCATTAAAAATTCTTTTTTTTTCACTATCCCAATTTTTTGGTAAAATGAAATCTCTTAGATTTATAGTATCTACATGATCGAGAATTCTTTTTAGTTCTGATGGCGTATTACAAGCTTGCTCAAGCCATAATGTTCCACTCTTAGAAATAAGCTTTCCCTCAAAAACTTCCCCAATATCTTTTATTTGCGGAAATTCCGCATCAGGTTCAGGGTATCGCTCTCTTTTTTCTCGAAGCAATCTCATTCCAACAATTTTTTCAGCCTTATCATTATATCTTTTATTTATCTCTATTCTTTTATCTATTGGTAATTGCCCCCAAGGATCACCCGACTCGTTTAACTCATCAAAAACGCATTCATCGCTCATTCGAATTCCGAGGGCAGCCTGAGGAGATTTTGAACTAAAGCAGTTCTGTTCATGAGCAAGTTTATCATCCCTCCAGAACTGTTCTATATCAACTGGAAATAATCTTTCATAATCCTTACTTATTGTGTCATAATTTTTTTCTGTCATAATTCGTCCTAATGTGGTTTGCACAATAATCAAATCATGTTGAAAAAATATGGGGTAAAAAAACAGAGAACGATATTGGCAAACTACTTTTTTAGCACATTTACAAAACTATCATATTTGGGTTACGTTTTAAAATTATGCGCAGATATATCTGCTTGCTATAGATACCAAAAATAGCACCCCTTTCATAAATCCTTTAGCGTTCGAAATTCGGGTTCCCAGGCCTCCCAGTAGCCCACGTCCAGGATTTATCTGAACCTCCATTTCGAAGATTCTTATCATTATAAGCTTTCTTCAGTTCAACATGACCGTCCACGAAAAGTACATTGCTGAAACCATCATTCAACTTGTTTGCAGGTGCTTTATGAAAAGTTGCAATATAACTACTATCAGCTGATATCTTTGGGCGAAAGAAAGTATCGTCTAGTACGGCTTTACCAACATCCATTTTATCCCCATTTGATCTGTGAATAGGCCATAAATTTTCTTCTGCCCAAAAAATTATTTCAGAGGGGTGTTTAACACTCGTGGATTTAGTCATTTGCATGTCGCCATGGTCTTTGACCAAATTTGTTTTTGAATCTCCAGGACTTAAATAACCATTCATAGCATATGTAATCTGCGGCTCAACAGGTATCGGCGGGTTAAGAAGGGTACCATTTGGTTGTCGACACTTATGCGGCCCTATCTTTTTGGCAACTATAGCAAAAGTAGGACAGCAATGCACATTTTTGGCTGCAAGATAAGGCCACAAAGGACCATCGGGCTCGACTCCTGCATCGTGCCAGTGACATTTTTGTGGATGTTGGGGTGTGTTACTATCGCGTGAATAAATGCTCCAGGCAGGATTTGGAAATACTTGGTTATTGGCCTCGAGATACATTTTACTAGCCAAGACATAATTATGTAAATTGCTCTTGCACACAATAATTCTTGCCTGTTCTTTGGCTTTTGATAATGCGGGCAGCATTACCGCCAATAATAAAGCGATGATCGATATTACGACCAACAGTTCTACCAAAGTGAAACCTTTTTTATTCGAAATTGATGTTTTCATAATTACCTCAAGAAAAACTTTATTGTCCAAAATATCATATAGTATCATATATAAAATACCAAACTAAGTCGCGTCAAAGAATGTAAAATACAAACATTAACCTTTGTTTTTACAACACTTAGGGCTTTATATTAAAAATTAGCGACATTTTAAATCTACATTCCCACTCTACGTCTTTTTCCTAAGCATAAAACGCTAAAAACAAATAACGCAATCGTGGTAGGTTCGGGAATCGTGGCGATCCACGCTTCAAAGCGTCCGTCTAGATTCTTTCCCCATCCAACAATCGTCAAGCCGTCTGCTGATACCCCTCTGGCATCTGTCAAGCTCCAACCTGATAAATTCAAGCCATATTTATTTGTGAGAACATCTTTGAGTCTTTGCATACCGTTGGATTCATTATTTGCCTGGACGCAATTGGCTACCTGAATAGATGATCTGTATGGTGTGCAAGATATGCCCGCGTCGCTGGCAGAGTAGTTATCGGTTATAAAACAATTCCGCGCTGACATGGATGCAGCCACAGAGGAACACAGAGATGTTTTTGCCACGGATTTCACGGATTACACCGATTCCTTTTTTCGTAAAAATGCCGCGCCGAGGCTCAGCAACAAAAGCGTTGCCGGTTCGGGGATGGTAGCTATAAAACCATGCAGCGCATTATCCTTGTACCACCCAACCACCGTATCCCCACTAATACCGATTATTTGCCCGCTGAAACCGAATGCGTTGTTGGTCAATATCATGCTTTGGCTATCTAAATTATATATCCCGGCATATAACACAACAACATTTCTACCACTAATAGCATATGGTGTTACTGGCAAATCGTAGAAATCTGTTCCATCATAAAAAAAACCTTTGGAGGAAATTTCATCACTTTCTTTATAGTAGCCAATAATGTTGCCGTTATCAATGTCAAGTACAGTTGTAAACAATGCCCCGCTGACATCAAAAGTATTCCATATCTGGCTGTTTAAGTTATAAATAACACTATGTCCATCAGCGGTACCAACAATATTATCTCCGTCAACACCGCTTATACTGGTATTGCTCGCCCCCGGAAAATTAAGCGTGATCCAACCTAAACTATCATAGATAAACCCCCGGTTAGCATGCAGAGTATCATCCCAGTAAGTACCAACAATATTGCTACCGCTGATGCCGGTTAAAGTACCCGGCAGATCAAGCGTAGTCCAGGCGTGCGTATTCATGTTATATAGAAATTTACCGCCACTGTACTCACCAATAACATTGGTGCCGTCAGTATCAATTGCCTTAAATCCGATGGTTGTATACGTAATAGCATTAACCGACATAGTTGAACCCAATAATAACATTGTAACAACCGCAAACAACAATAATCGAGTTTTCATAACAATATCTCCTAACAATTTTTTGGCAAAAACTTACTTTTATTCTAAATAAATCGTCTCAAGGTATTTCTAAAAGGCACTGAATTCCGCTTGTGGTGGGCTGTCCGGACATTAATGTAGGAGTTCCGCTTCCGTCATATCTGTAAATCTTTCCTGTCGCGGAGGAATTCCTATATGTATTTGGCGGATAATCCTCCTTATTCCCAAACTCGCTGCCGGTACCAATATAAAGATAATCGCCGGTTGACAGCATTGAGATAATATGTTCATTGTTCGAGTGAGGTGCATACCACCAATAGCTGTGGCTGGGATACGTGATTCCGTCATATCTATAAAGGTTGTAGCCGCAATTAAAGAAAAGCTTGCCATCATATACTTCAACTTCCCATATCGGGTCATCATCGTAAGGAGGATAGTCACCCCAGTTTAGCCATTGGGGCATATAAGGATTCTGGGTCCATGGCCATGTAGCGCCATCATTAACTGCCGATCTATAAATTCTGCCCCATTCGGCGGAAGCATATAAACTATCGTTGTATTCCTGGAAATCCCAGATGCAGCTTCCACTCACTCGGAGAACTTCTTCCAAAGGCGCTAGCTCATCCGGTTTGTATCTTGCAACACGGTCCAAAAAGAGTTCTCCAATATATAGGTATTCATCCCACACATAAAGAGATTTAATACCAGACCACCATAGGTTAACGAAGAAATCCGAAGAGATATTTGTCCATGTTTCAGTTGAATCATTATATCTGTAGAGCCCGGCGGGTATTGTGCCAGCATACAAATCGCCTTGATACTCAGTTAACGCAAGCACCGCATTTATGCCCTCATTACCCAAATCGCCATCATTAACTTTTGTCCAATTATTTTCACCATCCCACCGGTAAACCGCGCCATCACCATATTCCGGCGATAAGCCACTATACACTCCAGCATATATGGTTCCTCTATGATAGCATAAACTTAAAACTGCTGTGCCAAGTTCGCTGGATATCGAGCGCCATGAGGTATCTGTTGAGAGCCTTTGGTAAACTACACCGCCATCACCATCCGAATTTACACTGCCGCCAGCGTATAATCCAGCCGGTACAGAATAACCAAACTCAGATTCGTACGCACCCATATCAACAGTGCCTCGCAGAATTCGCTTATTTCCAACAATATCACCTACCTCGTGAATAATATTATTATTTCCTGCATCAATGCAGAGACTTGTTGATAGCAATTTAAGCCCGAATAAACTTGATGAATCAAAATCAGGGCCTTCATCAATATTTCCGCCGAGGTCATTGCCGAAATCTGAATCCCAATTCTCTCCGCTTGCCCCGCAGCCGGCGATATCAGAATGAGAAAACATAGGTGGCGGGGTCAGCGGTATCCCCTGAATGTTCGGGCAATCCTGGCTATGATTATCCCATACTATTGAATTGGCAATTAAAAGCGCCGGTTCGTCTGTTAAAATTCCGCCCCCGGAATAATATCCTGAATTATCCGTAATTGTGCAGTTCACGACCTCTGCAATATTGCCATAAACATATATGCCGCCGCCTTTGTTTGTCGCGACATTGCCTGTCAGCACACAATTGGTAATCTCCATAGACCCGCCGTTCCATAAATTTGCCCTTATTCCTCCACCGTACAGTGCAAAGTTATCGATTATAAAACAATTGCGCACGGATATGCCCACATTATTTGCAAATATCCTGCCACCATAGTTGTAGCCGAGGCTGCCATCGGCATGGCCGCCCTTAATCGTAAAACCGTCAAGCAATGCACCGTCAGCAAAAACCATTACGACAGGACAGTCGTAATCCGTGGTTAAGACCGTTTCATTTTCCGCTTTCCTGTCGGTAAAGGCGGTATCCCCTGCGGCGAATCTTCCATAAACAGCCGCATTTTGGGCAAGATAGAATGAAATCCGGGGAATGATAGGTTTATAAACTCCGGCCGCTGCCCATACCTCATCATCTGCACCCCAAGCATTGAAAAGAGCGTTTTGCAGCGTAGAAGCATTATCCCAGCTTGTGCCGTCTTCATTGCCGCTTGCCACCGTCTTTGCATACCAAATCCTGTTAAGCTCATAAGCTCCGATATCAACATAATTCGGCGTGCCTGAACCGCCTGATTGGGTCGGGATATCTTTTCGCACCAGACCTGTTATGTCTTTGTTCGGCGTGTCATTGTCGCCAATACCTTTATCTATACAGGGGCTATCTGTACAAAGCCGCAGACCGTCATTCCGCATTCCATATATGCCGTCCCAACCTGCCGGAAGATTTATATTTGCAAAAGAGGGTTCGTCTTGTTGTACATCTTGTATATGACAATTTGTTATAATTGGGTTCCCTGCAATCTGATCAGGAATGCCTACACCAAAAATAGTTAGACTTACATTCTGCCAAAAAATAGTGTTATAAATATTTACTGTCCCTCCTGCATATAATCCGCCTCCAAAACTGTTATATGACCCTTCATCAGGTGTTAATACAGTATTTTTCACTATTGTGCAGTTTTTCAATACCAAAAAAGAGCTGGAACTGCACAATCCGCCCCCGAATTCGCCAGCCTTATTGCCGTAAAAAACGCAATTGCTTAGTACAGGTGAACCGCCGTAAATGTACATTCCGCCGCCAACACCATAACAGCCATCAGTGCAGCTGTTGTTAATGATGAAACAATCTTTTATATGAGCACTCGTTTGGTATAGACATATCCCACCCCCTTCATAATCCCAAGACTCAATTCTATTTTCTTTTACCAGACATTTTCTAATAATAGGATTTTTATCCGTACCTATATTGTCGAATTTTATGCCTCCCCATCCGCCGGTTATTGTTAATCCTTCGAGAACAGTATTGAATTTGCGCCGCTGCCGATGTACACAGTCGGATTATCTATATTGTTCGCTTTTATAATCGTTTTTGCCGTAATTTCCCAATTATCCGGATCAATGCTTTGCAGCATCCGGTCGGCTTTACTGAAAATTATATTCTCATTATAAGTACCTAGCGGAACAAGAATTGTATCGCCTGCGATACTTACATTAATAGCATCCTGGATAGGCGTTAAGCCGCCATGCGCAATGATAATCGCAGGATTGGGACCAGTTCCACGGAGATACTCCTGCAGTGTGCCAACCCATCCATTTGGCCGCCCGTCATTATCCGAATCCTCACTTACAACAACCTCTACTTCGGCTGTATCCGACCAGCCTACATAAGAAGAATTAGTTACCCTCAGCTTAACGATATATGTTCCGGTTTCCTCAAAGGTATGCCATGTTCGACCGTCCAGCGTCCCGTCCGGATGCACAACCCCGCCTTCAGCATAATCATAAAGCCCATCCCCATCGAAATCCCATTCGAATCTTGTTATTCGTTCAGCGGGAAAGGAAGAAGAACTGTTAAGAAGGACCGGCCGACCCGCAATCGCCGGATTCGGAGTCACATTAAGAACCGCAAAGACGGGTTCATATGGTGGCGGTGGCGGACATGCAATCATCGAATTAATCAGCAATAGACCTGCAACCACTAATTTGAGCATTATATTTTTATTCATAACTTTTCCTCTGAAAACTATTTTGAATTGATTCTTACATCATTCTTCAGCACCGACACTAAATAATTACTTTGAGGAAACTCACTTTCCAATTGACCAAAAAATACCTTTGCCTTCTGCTGGCCTGCCAAAAGTTCAATCTGTCCCAAATCGGCCATCCGCAAATTACAGTCGCCGGCCGCAAATAAACAATAATCGGCATACTTAAACTTTGGTTCAGTCTGATAGGATTTTTCAAAAGCCTCGGCCGCCTTAGCATAATCCTTAAGCTGCTGATAATTCAGTCCAAGCATGTAGTAAGTGCTAGCTTTGCAGGTTGTAATGGCTAGAACATCATTTTCAAACATGCTAATCGATTCCTGAAAAAACTCTTTTTGGTTGTTTGATAATCCTGTCAGATAGTAGCCCTCTGCGATTACATACAAAGCTCCATGCAAATATTCACTGTTGGCATACTTTGTCTTTATCGTATTTATGGCTGCCTTTGCAGTCGAAATGTCACCATTATTGAGCGTTCTCAATGCAGCAAGTACATCCAGCCTGATAGCAGCCATTTGGTAGTGATCGCCGGATGCGTTATCCTGAATTATCTTGCGATAAAATGATTCAGAAGTATCAAACATCGCTGTTGCTGTACTTCCACCCCCATCGAACGATTTCAAGGCTTTTCCCTCGAACAAACGCCCTGTCCAATACAATTGCCCAGACTTCTGCTCCTGCGAAGATGCAAGATTTTTTATCTGCTCAGCCAACCCTTTAGCCGAAGCAATATCGTCTTTTTCCAAAGCTTGCCGACAGGAAACATACTTAGCTCTAAAACCAGCATGATTGGGGTCAGCATACTTGGAATTAGGATAACTGGCTATTACCTGTTCAAAAAAAAGCAAGGCATCGGTATCCAGCTTTTTTGTGTCGAACAGAAGTTTCCCTGTCCAGTACAATTGACTGGGCTTCTGCACCGGTGAAGATGTAAGATTTTTTATTTGCTTAGCTAACTCTTTAGCCAAAGCGATATCACCGTTTTCCAAAGCCATCCGGCAGGAAATGTATTTTGCTCTATAATCAGCATAATCGGGGCCTGCATATCTGGAATCAGGGTAGTCTGTAAGTATTCGTTTATAAAGTACCAGAGCATCAGAATCAAATTGTTTGTCATCGAACAGCTTTCCTGTCCAATATAACTGATGAGGTTTTCGCTTTGGCAATGGTGCGAGATTCTCTATCTGTTTGACAATCTCCTTTGCCAAAGCAATTTCACCTTTTTCCAATACTATCCGACAGAAAACATGCTTGGCTTTATAACCAGCATAATCAGGGCCTGCATATCTGGAATCAGGATATTCCGCAATTACCCTTTGATAAAAGGTCAAAGCATCGGAAAACCTTTTTTCACGTTCCAAAGCACGTCCCTGTTGATAAAGCGAATTTGCATCTTCAACTGCCAAAACACAGCATTGCATCAACAGAATAAAAACAAAACTCCATCCTATGCACATTTTTTGTAATCGCATTATCACATCCCTTCTAAAGTTAAGAATCGAAATTGTCGCCCCGCAATTAACACTTTTATATTTAAAAATAGCAATAGGTACTTTCGGGACAGATTATCAAAATATGCTGGCCCGAAAGTACCACATTTATTTGCGTCTTTACGGCTCTATATCAGCGATTATAGGATAATGGTTAGATGCTACCTGCGTTACCGAGTTTATAAAGGTCTCGTTGTAAGGAACCGTACCACCGGAATCAATAAAACTGTGGCAGATCATTACATGATCCCATTTATTTTCATCATTGATTGTTATTTCCGCCAGATTATAGGAATCCTTGAAAATCTGTTTCAAAAGATCCATTGGCGGGTTAGAACGTCGCTCATTGAAGTCACCGGACATAAATATGGGTATATCTGTAAAGTGATTGACAATTTTAAGTATTTCCTTCACCTGGAAATTTCTTATATGCATATTTTCAACCTCATTAATCAGATGCGTATTTGCAAAGTGGACAACTTTGCCTCCTATTAAAATAGTGGCTACCATAACAGCACGCTGTTCTTCAGAGCCATATAGAGGAAGCTTGTAATTATTCACGCACAATATGGGGTATTTACTGAGGATGGCATTTCCATATGTATTATCTATCGTAGGTCCATAAGCATAATACATATTTAAATTATTTGCCAGCCATGCTGCCTGATCCACGTAATTGGAACGTGCCTTGCCATTATCAACTTCCTGAAGTCCAATAATATCGCCTTCTGTATCTTCGATTACATCTGCTATTCTTGACAAATTTAACACACCATCTTCGCCTTCAGCATGAGCAATATTGTAAGACACTAATCGAATGCTGTCCACGGTATCCGTATAGGCATTGTCAAGTGACTGACCATACATATCAGCAATCTGAGCGGATGACATACGCCAATTGTGATAACGAACATCATCAAGATACCCATTAAAAAAATAATCACAAGCTGGATACATCTCAGGTTTTCCTGCTCCTATAAGAAATGGTACGGTTGGGACTGCATACTTATAACGTACATTGCTTTTACTGGTTACAAGCTGACCATTAATATACATTCGCTTTGCACCAATAGCTTCGCTGCCGCTGTAAGTGCCGGTTCTTTCGAATGTAATTGCAAAATGGTTCCATTGGCCGGAAACTATTGAAGGGCCGGTAAGCGAGTCATATCCTGCGCTTGACCCAGTATGAAACTGCCATTTATTATCAGAGGTACAATAAAAGCTAAAACCAGAACAATTTGAACCTGTGTTTCGATAACTGACAATACCTTGTGTACCCATCCCCATACCCCAAGATGACATATAGGTCCAGCCGCTTAACGTGAAATTATCATAATTAAAAGCTCCTGAATTAGCGGCAGAACACCCATAGTATCCTAAAGACGGTCTCAAATACAAACAGTAATCTTCCAGGCCTCCAGATGCATAATGGACGCTTTTATTCGGCAGAGCCGATGCA
The DNA here is from genome assembly GCA_001825665.1 of Planctomycetes bacterium GWF2_41_51. Classification (GTDB taxonomy): domain Bacteria; phylum Planctomycetota; class Phycisphaerae; order Sedimentisphaerales; family UBA12454; genus UBA12454. The sequence continues at coordinate 13,174 of MHXZ01000037.1, forward strand.
TCATGTCCGCCGGTTTCATCTTCAAGGCTTGAATCAAAATCCCAATGAGCCATTCGACGAAAAGTATGCACCTCGATATTGTCAATGACAGCGGTAGCACTTTCTGGGTTAGTCGTGGAGTGTTTATTTGTAAAACGTAATGCCACCTCATGGTGTGGCATGTATTCACTCCAGATCTTTAAATAAACTCGTCGGTCAAGTACCACTTCTACATTAGGACTTTGACTGGCATTAACTCCAGGGTCGCCAATCATAATAGTTTCACCTGCCAGTTCAATATTATCGTTTACATCCCAAAGAGAAACTCTCAGATAATTGATATCACCTTCTGTAGCTGAATCACAGCGATAACCGATACCAAAGTCTATTTGATATATGTCATAATTATCAGAATAGACGTCGCTCAAAGTTTGCTGAACATAACTGCTCCCGGTAGATTTAAGGGAAGCTGCCCTGTCGGAAATAACACTGCCTTCATCATAGTCGCCCAGTGAAGATGCATAATATACACCTGAAGTTCTGACCCAGGGCGGCGCAGTAACATTATCACTCCCCGTTTCGAATCCCGGATTACTAATCGTTATGCTTGTAGCCGAAGTGATGCCGGCAATAATCACGCATACCAAAACTAACACGATTTCTAACTTCTTAACGCTCTTTAACATTTTTTTCACTCCTTATAATTAAAAATTGTGTAACCGTTCATAACCTGTTTGACTCAAATATCAGTGATGTTTGACCGCTGAAAGTACCGCATTCGTTTTCGTCTTTACGGTTCTACATCAGCAAATTGCGGGTAATGGTCGGAGGCGACTTGGGTCAATGAATTTATAATGGTTTTATTAAGAGAAACATCGCCGCCGGACTCAGTAAATTTATGGCATACCATTATGTGATCCCAATAATCCTGGTCGTTAACTTTGCTCGCAGCCAGATCATAGGAATCTCTGAACATATGTTTCAGGCGATCCATCGGCGGATAACTACGCCTGGAATTGAAATCACCTGCCAAGAATATAGGGGCCTCGGTGAATTCATTGAGTCTTTTAAGTATTTCTTTAACCTGAAAATTTCGTACTTCCACATAATAAGGCTCTCGATTTTGAGTCAAATGTGTATTTCCAAAATGGATTACCTTGCCTTCTACTAAAATAGTGGCTACCATGACAGCACGACGTGGATCTTCAGAACCATATAGGGGCAGCTGCCAATTATTCACGGACAATATAGGATATTTACTGAGGATGGCATTGCCCTGGACGGTTCCCGTCGCATCCGCAAGGCCGTAAGCGTAATACATATCTAAATTATTTGCCAACCATGCGGCTTGATCCACGTGATTCGAACGTTCATGGTCATAATCTACCTCCTGCAAACCAATAATATCAGCGCCTGAATCTTCAATCACGTCGGCTATTCTGGACAAACTCAAAACCCCATCCGTACCTTTTCCATAATGAATGTTATAGGTCATCAACCTGATATTATCGCAGGTATCCGCATAAGCATCATCAAGTGACCGACCATACAAGTCAGCGACCGCAGCGTTTGACATGCGCCAATTGTGATAACGAACATCGTCAAGATAGCCATTGAAAAAATAATCACAAGTTGGATAGGTTTCGGGTTTTCCAGCTCCTATAAGAAATGGGCCTTCAGGGACTGCGTATTTATAACGTACATTACTTTTGCTGGCTACCATTTGACCATTAATATACATTCGTTTTGCACCAATAGCTTCGCTGGCGCTGTAAGTGCCGGTTTTTTCGAAAGTAAGTGTAAAATGGTTCCATTGGCCCGAAACTATCGAAGGGCCGGTGAGCGAATCATATCCTGCGCTTGAACCGGTATGGAACAGCCATTTATCATTATTATCGCAATAAAAGGTAAAACCGGAAGCATTCGAACCCGTGTCGCGATAACTGACAAGGCTTTGTGTGCCCAAATTCATACCCCAGGATGACATATAAACCCAGCCGCTTAACGTGAAATTATCATAATTAAAAGCCCCTGAATTGACGGCGGAACACCCATAATATCCTGAAGATGGTCTCAAATACAGGCAATCATCTTCTATGCCTCCAGATGAATAATTGACGCTTTTGTTCGGCAGAGCCGATGCATCATGTCCGCCGGTTTCATCCTCGAGATTCGAGTCAAAATCCCAGTGGGCCATGCGGCGATAGGTGTGCACCTCGATATTGTCAATGACAGCGGTAGCATTTTCTGGATTAGCCGCATTATGGTTATTTGCAAGACGTAATGCCACAGGATGGTGAGGCAGGTATTCACCCCAGAGCTTCAAATAAACGCGCCGGTCAACTACCACGTCCACATTAGGAGTCTGGCTGCTATCGACTCCGGGATCACCCATCATAATGGTTTCCCCTGCCACTTCGACATTGTCGGTCAAATCCCAAAGGGAAATTCTTATGCCTTTAATATCACCTTCAGTAGCTGAATCACAGCGATAACCGATACCAAAATCTATTTGGTATATGTCATAACTATCCGCATAGACACCGCTTAAAGTTTGCTGGACATAACTGCCTCCGGTGGATTTAAGCGATGCTGCCCTGCCGGAAATAACGCTGCCTTCACTGTAGTCACCCAGTGCAGATTCATAATATATACCTGATGTTCGGTCCCAGGATGTCGCATCAGTACTACTGCTTCCTGATTCGAATCCCGGATTGCTGATCGTTATGCTTGTAGCCGAAGTAATGCCGGCAATAATCACGCATACCAAAACTAATACTATCGATAACTTTTTTTTATTCATTTTGACCTCCTATAACATTAAAAGAGTTTTTTTAGTTTCTAACATAAATGAATAATATTTAGAAAAGCACGTACCGATACATGAATGTCCTGACCCAATTGTGATGCGGAAACACCAACACAGATGCTCCTTTGGCTTAGTCAGTTTTTAAATGCTAATTTTCCTAATCGCTTAAATGTTTTTGGACTAGATTTTCAGAATATTGTCAACTGAATGCATATTTTTCCATTGCATCCATAACGGCCTTAATATTTTCCAACGGAACATTGGGGTAGAGATCGTATATCATCATAAGGCCGCCCTCTTTGCTGGAAAGTGTCTTGATTTCGAGGCGTACGAAATCATCAATTTGCTGAGGAGTTCCAAAGGCTGTTACGTTTTGCCTGTCGATATCGAGTTCAAGGCAAACCTTTCCTTTAAGATTGTCTCGAATCCAGTCAATTCCGTTAACCGTATCCTGCAGATTCAGGACATTGACGCCGAGAGCTATAAGATCATCGGCAAAAAGGTGCAGATTACCGTCTGAGTGGACATGCACGATGATATTTCTATCAATTGCATATTTATAAAGTCGTTCATAGCTTGGCCTTATGTATTTTCTAAACATCTGTGGTGTGATCATGGGACCTGTTTGTGCGCCCAGATCTTCAGGATATTTTATCATCTCTGCGCCCCTGTCTACGAAATTTTTAACTAAGGCCATATTAAAATCTTCAAGCATGGCAATCAGCTTACCTAGCTGCGGAACATTATCATGAAAATCGAACATCAGGTTTTCATAGCCACGAATGTCCACGAGATTCAAAAAAGTATGCCCATGTCGAAGTCTGCCTATTGCAAGTTCATTATTAGCTTTGGCAGTATCTAAATCCTGTTTAACATTTGACCAATTAATAGGTCCTTTGCCACTATCTACAAGAGGATTAGGTGATTTGTAATTTCCAAAATCGCTCCAGTCTTTTAGTGGATGTTTTGTAACTTCTCCGACAATTCCTTTAACCATCGTTTCCCAAACACAACCCCAGCCGTCTGTGAAGGGTTTTCCAGGTTCTTCGCATGTACTGCGTTTTATATACATTTCTCTGTTCATGGATGGAAATAGAAACCTGTGCTCATCCATCATTCGATACAAGAAATCTTCCGGATAGTAATACCATGAAGCCTCATTTATGATGAACATCATTGGGATGTAATCCGGGCAATCAAAGTGAATAGCTTTTAAGATATTATTTCGCATTCTGATTTTATGTTCTTGTTCTAAAATCGACATACCATTCTTTCAAAATCAAATAAATAATAGAAATTTAAATTCATAGGCGAGGTCATCCTGCATGTTTGAAGACTGGAAGCACGACATTTGATTTACTGTTTTTACCCATTTTGTTACATTTATGCCGCAATACTTCTTTTCTGTAAAAATTTCAGTACCATGTTTTGGACTGGTTTTCAGTTGCCTTGCAAGGTTCGTCATTAAAAATACCGTCCAGTAAAATATTGGTGACAAGCGGCCCTTCCTTCGTCATAGTAATCCACATTATGTGATCGAAATTACAATATTCAACTCCCGCCGGTTTTTCAGCTCTTTCTGTAGATTCAGCTTTTTGCGCACCGCCGCCAGTTGTAGACAATATATAATGATTCATGTCATTTTTGATACTTTTTAAATACCTATGGTAATGCCCGCAAAATACTGTGTAACTTCTTTCTCCAAGAAGTTTTTGCATTTTCGCCCATGTATGGTTCTTGTCATTGTTATTTGGAGAATTCAGCCACATAGGTTGATGAAGAAATAGAATTGTCCATCGTACATTTTTATATTTAGTTAATACCTTCTGGAAATATGCGAGTTGCTTGTCACTAAAATTTGACGTTCTGTGCGCATCCGGTGGATCCTGTGAATCCAAACATAGAAACAGTACGTCTTTGTAAATAAAATGATAATATGTTTTTCCATATCGCGCGATCCATTCATTCAAACATAATTCATTTGTATTATCATGATTTCCGGGCACATAAAAAAACGGCATATCAAGTTTATTGATAAGGGCATTGATATTGTCATGTTCAGGCCGAAGCTTATCTATGCTTTTTGAATAATAGCCATGCACCAGGTCTCCAACTGACATGACGAATTCAGGTTTCATCAAATTCAGATCATCGATAGCTTCTTCGAAAACACCATCACGTCTTCCGCCTTCTATATCGCCTATGATTGCGAACTGAAAATTATCTGGGTTATTATAAAAATTTAGATGATTCCATGGATTATGCTGTGAACTATCGTCAATGATCAACTGTTGATTAGAGCTGCATCCGCTAATAACGATTACATAAGCAACCAGTAAAACAAAAACTGTTTTTTTCGTTAGATTATTCACTTAGACACTCCTTTGCTTCATTGATTTTCAAAATATGAATTTTAATCTCAACGAAGATTTAGAAAATTATGCTCACTTTAAATTTTACCCGGCAACCAAGCCTAAATTGATTGCCGGGATTTTAAATAATAAGACTATTTTTTACGCTTTACGGCTAACACAAGATAACCTGCGCTTAACAAAATAATTGTGGCTGGTTCTGGAATAACTGTTAATTGCAATAATTCGCCTCCATTATAATCAACTACATCCCAACTAAACATAGTATCACTAAGGCAGACTAGAGACATACCTGTGGTGTTTATAGTTGTCGCAGACCAGAGTATGTCATAAGTTTCTCCAATGACGCCATCAAAATCCACAAGTGTATCTATAAATAAAGTTACATATGAAAGATCAGCTCCGCCGATATATGGGTCTCCATTATCGGGATCACCATAAACCTCTATCAAAGTACTGCCAATAGAGTCAAGCTCAACAGCAAGTTTGGAACCAGCTCCTTCACCTGATGAATTAAGTTGCATTATCCTGATACTTTCCGCACCGGAACCAACGACTTTGAAGGTGGAGTCATTGTAAATTCCTAAATACTTGTTGTGCTGGAATGTTCCACCTGAAATGCTATAAACATTCCCGCCGTCACCGGTACTTCTGTATCCCATTCTCAACAGATCAAATGTTACATCACCACCTGTCTGATTAATGACACCCGTACCATAATAACCAAGATAGAAAGTGCTGCCCGTTTGAAGAAGTGTTCCGCCACTGATAGTCAATTGCCCTGTTGAACCGGAAACATTGCCTATAGTAACATCCTTCTCACCTACTGTAAGAGAGCCTCCCGATAAATTGTATGCACCGTTGCCATCACCACCAATACGAGTAGTTCCTCTGAGTTTAACAGTGCCTCCGCTTTGGTTGATTGTTCCTGAATAGCCCGCATTAGGTCCCACATAGGTGTTCCATAACTTCAGTTCTCCCGACGTTGACAATATGTCAAGATTTGCACCGGATATACTTCCAACACAAGTCATGTACACCTGACCGTCCGGTTGAGACGTCGAGGTTATTTGGGCAGTTCCGCTTTGGATAATCGCTCGCCCGTTATTACCGTTATATGCCCAGCTGCCATCATTGTAGGGATTGGTCGCCACCACACCAGGAATATACCATTGCCCAGGAGCTGGATCTGACCAGTTTGTCCAGGTCCTCCACGTGCCTGTACCGCCAACCCAGAAAACATCATTGTCATGAGGTGCATAATCGGCAGCATTTGCAACTAAAGCAAATACAAAAATCATTAACAAACTTCTAATTAACTTACACATTTTTCTTCCTCCACAAAAATCAAACAATATTTAATTTACATTAATTCCCAAAGTCATACCGCTCATCATTTACATTTTATTTCCTCCAGAAATTGAACAATATTTTTAAATCATTTACTATCACAACCATTCACCAAAGAAAATATTTGACTGTAAATTTCAGTAATATCCAAAAGACCACAAAACCGTTCAGCCCCAATACCTATTGCCGTAACCATTACCGGGGTCGCTGTATGGGTAACCGAACCCCAGCTGATACCCGCGCGTTCACTAAAAATTCGAAAAGCTGTAACTGTATATGGGTTTTTCTGAGCGTATTTACGGTATTCCTTGGGCATCGATTCATCAATTTCCCCTGCGGAAGATAATTCATAAGCTGTCTTTAAGTCATTAATTTCATATTCAGTCAAATCCTCTATGCCAAACCATTTTTCGGTTTTATCAACAATTTTGTTGAAGTCTGCACCTTTTTCCTTCATCTTTTCAATTTCTATCTCGAAACGTTCAGCAGAGCCGATCTGCCCTTTTAATTTTGCCGGACGGAAATAATCATTTCTGCCGCCCATCGCCATTCCGCCTGTTTCATGATCGGCTGTCACAATGATCAGTGTTTCATTGAGATGTTTATGGTAAAAATTTAAAGCCATATCTACAGCTTGGTCCATTCCAATAATATCGCTGACCATTGAATAAGCATCATTATGATGACAAGCCCAATCGATTTTTCCTCCCTCTATCATCATAAAGAAACCCTTGTCATTGGTTAAAAGCCGAATCCCGTTTTCCACATATTCTGCCAAGGTAAAATCAATTTTAGTTCTATCTGAATTGAAAGGCATTGCACCCGCTTTTCCCCAATTAGGGTTACATACCCAGACCTTGTCATCAGAGACTGTCTTGAGTTCGTCACGTTTGCGGCAAACTTTATAACCTGCTTTTTCGGCTAATTCGAAAGCATTGAAATTGTCATTAATGGCAGCAATAGAGTATCCGGACGCAAAATACTCAAAACCACTACTAAGCATTTGCTGGAAAATTTCATAATACTTCCCGCGATCACTCTGATGAGCATAGAATGCGGCCGGAGTGGAATGATCGATTGCAGTAGTTGTTAAAATTCCAATTTTCCATCCTTTGTGACGCAAAATTTCTGTAATATTTTTAATTGGTTTGTTAGTATCGTCCACTCCCAAAGTCAATCTTCTTACCCGCTGACCACATGCCATGGCAGTACCCGCAGCTGCAGAATCTGTAATGTATGCATCAGAGGGATGGGTGGTCATAATGCCATGCACTGGCAGTTTATTCATGCTCAGACTTAGCTTATCACCAACTTTCTTCGCATTGCCTGTGTCAATAGCCTGTTTGTAGTAATCTGCGGTTAATCGTTGGTTAGTACCCATTCCATCCCCGATGAACAGAAATATATACTTAAGCTCATTATGCTGCCCAGCTAAACAGAGACTTACAGACAAACATATCGATAAAAAAGCTAAAATTATTTTTTTTGTAACAAGATACATCAACATTCTTTCACTTTAATCTCTAAGTTCAGGTAGGCATGAGCAGTTTCATACCTACCTGATTTTAAATTGTTTATTATGGCTCTATCCAGTTATCCAAAAGCCACTTATCTGCCATTAATGTGAAGTCCTCAAAATCAACTTCACAATCTCCAGTTAAATCATTGTCAGGAGCAACAGGACATCCGTTCAGAGTATTGACATAAAGCTCAGTAATATCATCTGCTGAAAGGACGGTATCATAAAGGCGGACTTCATCAACCGCTCCTGTGATACCACTAGTGGTGGTAACATCGTCACTGTTTACTCCGGCACCTATAGCAAACCCGCGACTTGTATGGCTTATCTCGTTTGATTCTACTATATCCGTTCTCTTAAGATCACCATCCACATAGATTTTCTTTTCCAGTGCAACGCCGTCAAATGTACCAACGATATGGTGCCATTTGTTGTCAGTGATTACAACAGTACCTGGACTACCATTATTAGTAATAGTATCATCAGGTTCCGGGGTCGACTTATTGAGAAGAATAGTTGAAAAACAGGGCTTTCGTGAAGTTGAATTCGTTCGTAACGCCCAACCACTACCATTGGTACCAGAATATTTACAGACATGCCGGCGCCACGAGCCGATATCGCTTGTTCTAATCCAGTAGGAAACTGTGCAGCTTGTGTACATTTCATCACCATACTGCGGTTCCTCAATATAAAAAGCACTTGTGCCATTGAAATACGTCGCCGACCCTAAGACTCCATCAACGATTGTCGGACTTCCAAGTACTGTTGTGGGAGGAGTACCGGGAACCACACTGTTAGGAGAGGTTATGCTGTCCATCGTCCAATATCCAATCAGACCTGATGGGACGAATGTAGTAGCAGTGTTCAGCCACCCATCTGCCATCATGGCAAAATCGGAAAAATCAACCCTGCAATCTTCATTCAAGTCACCTTTAGGGAATTCAGGACAGACAGATTTATTCGCGGCTGTTGCATATAACTGACCGACTTCAGCTGAGGATAATGCATAAGTGTAAAGACCGACTTCATCGATTGCACCCATAAGGCCATTAGAAACGGTATTGTCTGAATTCAGCATGGCAACACCAATGGAAAAACGGTGGTCGTCAGAAGCAATCGGGTTGCCTTCTGCAACGTCTATTCTTCGAAGCTTACCATTGACATAAATTCTCTTTTCATACCCATCAAACGTCCCAACGACATGGTGCCAGTTGCCATTTGTTATATCGACAATCCCCTGAGTACCATTTTCAACACCGCCCGTACCTATTGTTGTAAAACAGGGCTTATTGGAATCTGAATTCATTCGTAAAGCCCATCCTGCACTGCCGCCATATTTATTGACAAAGCCTTTCCATGCTCCTGTATCTGTTGTTTTCACCCAACAGGAAACGGTGCAGCTCTTATACATATCATTGAAATAAGTACCCGATTCTTGAACATAAAGAGCGCTTTGGCCATCGAAATGCACTGCGGAACCTGTAATTCCTTCGACAATTGTTGGGCTTCCCAATATCGATGTAGCAGGCGTACCGCTAACCACACTGTTTGGAGAGGATAGACTATCCATTGTCCAGTATCCAATCATTGTGCCTAATCCTAATTCGACATGATCGGTTTCGACAGACCCTACAACGTTAGTCAAAACACAATAGTATTTACCGGCTGTACTGCTTGTAGCTGTAACGCTCAAGGTTGAATCGATTGAAAGAATCGAACCACTGCCTTCCTTATACCAGGCATAGCTCAATGCAGTCGCGCTTTCAGCTTCAACTGAAAATTCTGCAACTCTGCCTTCCGGAAGATAGTTATTACGGGGTTGTTCCGTGATTACAGGCAGAGTCACAACTGTTTCAAAAGATCGGAGCGCCCCTATAAAGGTGTTCCCACTATTATTGACATTTACACGCCAAAGGCATTTCTCATTATTGCCCATTGAATCTAAAGTTAGCTGTGTAGTTGTCAATCCTGAATGATAGTCCCAGGTTTGTCCATCATCATATGACACATTTACATCGTATGTTACCCCAGTATCAACATTACTCGGCTCCCAATTTAATGTTATTACACCTGGTTCTACATCTGTCTGACCATCCTCAGGATACGGATTTACCGTCGTAGGCGATCCGCATACATCTTCATAGCTTGTACCGATTCTTATCTCGTCAACATACAACATATCATAACCAGACGTACGTATTGCCATCCTATCAAAAGTACAATCTGTTAAACGCGTCCATGTTGACTGTCCCAAGCTATTTATGCCCGCCCGGAGATCGGGATTAACCCATCCGGTAATCAGATCCTCTCCTGACTGGTATTCAATTTTTATCAAAACGTAAATTTTTTCAGTGACACCAATCTCCGTCACATGGCCAAGAATGCTCCAATAATCAGGAGTTGAAGAACCTGAGCTGGCTAAACCGCGTTTTTCGACACAGCCCGACCATATAGAAACAGCCTTCCAGCCGTAACCGCTCCCAGCAGTACACAAAAATGATATCCATACTTCTTTTCCATCAACACCTATTTTGTCATTTTCAATTAAGCCTAACTGGGCTGCCGGGCTTGTTGGACTTGTATCAATTGACCTGAATCCAAGTTCATAATAGGTTTTGTCATCTCCGCTGTTAGACATACGGTTACCTATTGATTTCATATAAGGATATGTATCTCCGGGACTTTCTGCGTAAGTGGTCATACCCCATGTTTCACCGCTAACCCATCCAAAACCAGCCTCCGTCTCAATCCAGCCTGTCGGATAATCAAAACCATCATATGCAAATATTTCTGCATCAGATTGACTTGATATCCCACATAATAAAAACATAAACAAGATACCATGCAATGTCTTTTTCATAAATCAACCTCCTAAAAAAATTAGTTTATTATTAGTGAATATACTATCGCAGGATAAATATCATCATATAGGGCTCTGCCCTTAGCCCAAAGAGAAGCAATCGGCGGTAAGGCTAAAAGTAAAAATGATAAGGTCAATTTCTTTTTCATAATTAATCTCTTTGTTTATTGTGTGTTGGCAGAAATTCTAACTTTTGCAGTTGAAGGATAATGATCGGACGGATACCTGCCCTGGTAACTATACCTGTTAATTTCGGCCTCCAGCACTTCTTCTGAAAGCCAGGCCGGTACAAATATGAAATCGCCTTTATTTCCGTATATCCTGCCTGTAAAGTTATGGTAACAAGCAACATTTATTTCGTCAGGATAAAGCACTCTGAAAGTATCAACCACGGGGTGTGGGTTAGTGTATCCGTCATATAAAACCTCTCCTCTCATAAACTGTATAATAAAATCATTTTCCGAGAGGGGGTCGTCCTCGAGAGGATTAAAATCGCCCGTTACAAAAAATGAATCATTGTTGACATGAGCTGCAATCCGTTCTGCAATAAGTTTTACACTTCTGCGTCTTGCGTAATCAGAGTTCTGATCAAGGTGAGTGTTATAAAAATAAAATATAACGTTTGTATTTCTTTCAATAAATTTGCCCCAGGTACATATCCTTGGCTGAATATTGCCCCAACTTTTTGAACCAGGCACTTCCGGCGTGTCCGAGAGCCAGAATGTTCCAGAGTTCATAATATCAACACTAAACTTATCGGAACGATAAAGAATGGAATTATATTCTCCATTGGTGCCGCCGCTTCTGCCTTCACCGATTTCGTTGTATCCCGGCAGATTGCTTCTTATGTAATCAATCTGAAATCTCAAGGCCTCCTGCAAACCTATAATATCTGGATTTGCAGCCTCAATGACATGAATAACCAAATCTTTTCGATATTCCCAACTATTCTCACCGTCATCAGCAGTTCCATATCTGATATTAAAATTCATAACATCAATAATTGTCGGAACATCAGGAACTGTTGGATAAATGAGATTCGACTTGTTTATATTTTGCGATACTTTGGCAAAATCTTCAAAATCAACTTTGCAGTCTTTATTTAAATCACCTTCAGGATACACAATACAAATATTTTCATTTGCGGTTGTTGCAAAAAGTTGACCAACTTCAAGCGGAGATAAAGCATAATTGTAAAGACGAACCTCATCAATTGCACCAATAAAACCATTTGAAACCGTGTAGCTGCCATTTGAAAAAACGAGTCTGGCCGCACCTATAGAAAGTGGGCTTGAAGTAGGAGCGATCAAATTATTCTCCAAGACATCCGTCGCCCGAAAAAAACCATCCACATAGATTTTTTTCTCGTTCCCGTCAAACGTGCCAACTATGTGGTGCCACTGACCATCCGCAACATTGACAACTCCCTGAGAACCATTCTCATTGTCAATGCCTGTGCCGCGAGTTGTAAAACACGGTGTCTTGGAGCTCGAATTCATTCGTAACACCCAGCCAGTACTGCCGCCATATTTATTTATATAACCAAGCCAGGATCCCCCTGCCGTTGTCCTGACCCAGCAGGAAACACTGCAGCCACTGTACATATCATTGAAATAATTACCAGATTGAGAAACATAAAAAGCGGATTGACCATCGAAATGTACCGCTGAACCTGTAATTCCCTGGACAACTATCGGATTGCCAAGTATTGATGTAGAAGGAGTGCCGATAACTTCGCTGCCAGGAGAAGATAGGCTATCCATCGCCCAGTACGCTATCATGGAGCCTTCACCAGGCGTAACGCTGGATGTACCAGTTAGCATATAATCATGCAGCCAGTTATCTGCCATAAGGGCAATGTCTTTAAAATTGACCTCGCAGTCTTTGTTTAAATCACCCACAGGATACTCATCAAGGCAGATAGATTCATTGCCTGCCGCATAAAGTTGGCCAATTTCGACAGCGGATAAGGTGGAGGTATAAAGCCGAACCTCGTCAATCGCACCAACAAGGCCATTAGAAACAGTACCGTCAGAATTCAATCTGCCAATTCCAATCGAAAGCCGATGGGAGGCAGGAGTGATCAGGTTATTTTCTACAACGTCCGTTGCTCGAAGCTGACCATCCACATAAATTTTCTTTTCGTAACCGTTAAACGTACCTACGACATGGTGCCACCGATTATCCGCAATATTGACATCTCCTTGAGAGCCATTCTCAACCCCGCCCGTACCAACAGTTGTAAAACTCGGCTTCTGAGAATTCGAATTCATTCGTAATGCCCAGCCCCCCGCACCACTGCCGGAATACTTATTGACATATCCGCGCCAAGATCCACTATCGGTTGTTTTAATCCAGCAGGAAACTGTGCAACTTTTATACATATCATCGAAGTAATCTCCTGAGTCTTCAACGTAAAGAGCACTTTGGCCATCGAAATACATGGCGGAACCTATAATACCATCGATAATTATTGGATTGCCGAGAATAGAAGTGGCAGGAGCACCGCTGATCTGGCTGCCTGGAGATGATAAGTTATCCATCGTCCAATATGCAATCATAGAAGATTGAGCGGTGGCAAAAACACCACCAAACAAACATATAGGAATTAAAAAAACTAAAATCAGTTTCATCATATCTCTAATCATTCTATTTAATTTTTAGTATATCTGCTAAACACTAATAACTGAATACGAAATACAAACATTAACCTGTAATATTTACGCATGATCAAATTCCATCTGCAAAATACAGACAAAAACAAGCATTTTATTGGACTTCCGTCATCATGTATTCTGCCTTGAAAATGGTTTTTAGGGTACTATCAATGCAATTTAACAGTCTCATTAAAATTAAAATTGGATAATTTCATCGGCAGAAGCTATTGCCAATTCCGAAAAAACTTTTTCTACATTTGGGTGCAATCGACGTTCTCCTATGGCGATAAATTTCATTCCGGCTCTTCTCGCCGCCTCTATGCCAACCGGAGAATCTTCTATTACAACACATTTATCAACATCAATATTTAATTTCTGTGCGGCTTTAAGAAATATCTCAGGATCAGGCTTCGATTTCACGACCTGTGTGCCATCAATAAGTACGTCAATGTATCCGTCAATTCTAGTCTTTTTTATAATTTTCACAGCATTACAACTTGCCGAAGCTATCGCAATCTTTATGTCCATACCTTTAAGCTGCCTAATAAGAATTATTATTGCAGGCGCAACATCTTCATTTGAAAGATGGTCCAGCAGTGTCTGATAATATTCATTTTTAATTCGCGCAAATTCATTTTTAAAATCTTCACAATATTGATCACCTGTTTTATTCAAAATTAGCTTTGCGCATTCCTGCCTTGAAACTCCTCTCAACATATGATTATCTTCCTGACTAAACGGGATTTCATGCAGGTCCGCTACATGTTTCCATGCTTTATAATGAAGCTGGTCAGTGCTTAACAACACTCCATCAAGATCGAATATTACAGCCTTTATCATCTGGTAACCTCCTCAAGAGCCTCGATCTCAACATCAGGTCTATATTGAAAAACAGCTTCCTGGTCAGCATTCAATTTACCTCTGGCTCCCGAAACATTCACCTGGATGTTACCATTACTAAGATTTTTTATTTTGCAAACATCATGATAAAGCCGTACAAAAACTTTTTGTCCTTTCCAATTTATTCTGAAAGACATACTTTTCCATTGCTTCGGCAAAATGGGATCAAAAGTAAGAATGTCCGTTTCCAAAGAAGTCTTCATGCCGGCAAAACCAAAGACAGCCAACTGCCATGTCGCTCCACATGACGCAATGTGAATCCCCTCTGCCGCCGACCCGTTTTTGATATCTAAATCCAGCATTGAAACTTTACGCCAAATTTCCCATGCCTTTTCATGCATACGTAATCTTAATGCGATAAAACCATGAATGCTTAACGACAAAGATGAATCATGAGTAGTGTAAGGATAATAGTAATCCCATGCTTTTTTCACTTCTTGATTTGTAAAATCATTTGGAAACAAATACATCATCATCAAAACATCTGCCTGCTTAAGACATTTTGTCCTATAAAGCCTTTCCTGTGAAACCTGAGAAGCGAAGGGTTTCGATCTGTCCTGCCAGTATTTATCAAATTCCGGTTCTGCAAATGTTTCAAATTCATCACATTGCAATATAAGGTCTCCTTTTCTCGGAATTGGTAACTTTTGGGCAACTTCTTCAAACATTTTTATTTCCCGATTATTTTTGCCAGTCAATTTGCTAATGTGAGCAGACAACTCCAAATTCAACTTGACCATTCGATTTGTATAAGCATTGTTGTTTGATACCAATGTGTATTCATCGGGACCCATAACTCCGAGAAGATTTGCAGTACTATTGTTTTCCGACCAGCTTATTCTGCTCAGCCAGTATTTGCCTGTTTCAATGATAAGTTCCGATGCTTCATTAAGGTAAGAACTCTTAACAGCTTTGCTGTAATGCAATATGGCGTAAACAATATCTGCGGTTACATGTATTTCATGATCAGCATATTGCCAGTTCGCACAGCATTCTCTGCCGTGTATATCAGTCTGCCAAGGATAACGGGCGCCTGAGTATCCGTATTTTCTTGCATTTTCTTTAGCTCCATCCAGCGTGTTGATCCTGAAATCAAGAAGTTTTTGGGCTGACATAGGATGTGTGTAAATATAAAAAGGCAAAATATAAATTTCAGTATCCCAGAAGTATCTGCCATAATATGCCTCACCAGCATATCCTTTAGCGTCAATGGAAACGCCCTTCTCTAAAACTTCTGTTCGCAGGAGGTGATAAATAGATGTCCTTATAGCAAGCTGAGAAACAGGGTCATTTTCAATGCAAATGTCAGAATCCCTCCATTTCAAATCCCATTGTTTTGTGTGCTCTTCCAAAAGATTTTCGTAAGTTAAGCTATACAAATCTTCTAATTCAAAATCAGCAAGAAAATCTTCCTTCTCAAGACCGATTTTTTTTAATTCAGTTCTTTTTTCAATTACAATTTCAATGGCTTTTTTTAATTCGAAAATACTTGCCAGACCGTTTTTTTTACTAAATTGATAATACTCCCAATCACCGGAATCTGATATTAATTCGCTTAGTATTCCCATCGAATAACCATCTACTTTTACTTTGCAATAAACTTTGTTAGAACCGGCAGATTCCATAAAGACTTCTGAAAAACAATCGTATCCATTCGTTCTCACGTCTGCATCAATACCACCCTGAACTTGTATATTAGTATCTTCATCAGAGGACAATTTCAATCTCTGTACAACTATTCCTTTATGTGTGGAACTTATAAAACGTTCAAATCTTACTGTAATTATTGGCCCGGAAACTGTTCTCCAGACAAAACTCCTGCTTAAAACCCCATTACGCAGGTTCAATTGTCGGCTATAAGATGCAATTTCGCAATGCACCATATCCAATGCTTCGCCATCATGAAATATTTTTAATCCCAAAACATACGGAAGATTTACAATTTGAGAATTCAGAATCGGATGTTTTCCCATGAAGCCAGCGATAAAAGTTCCCCACCGCGAAGTAATGTTAGGAAATTTTTCAGCGGTAACATTTGTGGGTTTTCTACGATATTCTACATTTTGCGGGCAGTCGCTCAAATGCTCTTCCAAGGAGCCTCTTATATGTAAATAGCCATTACCCTGGGTAAATAAACCCTCGCTTGCTCTGAATTCCTGAGCTGAAAAATATGTTTGTTGTAAACTCCATTCACTGTTCATAATCAAACTTCGCTATCTTAACATGTAATAAAAAAACAATTAAAAAGACTTGACTTTATAAATAATCCAAATTATTTTGCTGTAAGTGTAACAAATACAAGAAGTAAATTAAATGTATAATAAAAACATTAACATGAGTCATTTTGATATTACATCTGATATATTTCAGCTCTACTATCCCGTTTCTACTTATAATGGCCGTTCCCCCTTTCAATTATTGCTAGCTTCGGAATTCGCAAACAAGAAAAATGAGATATTCGATCGCAAACGGCATTTGTACTATACATTTAGCTACGTGGTCGGGGGAAGCGGCAAATTGACGATCGCTGGACAGGACTTTTATCCTCGTCCACACAGCATGTTTATTCTGCATAAAAACATGGCTCATCTTGGAGTTACAAATCCTGAAGATCCTTGGCACAAAATTTATTTTGATGTGGATGGCTGGCTGGTAGAGGAATTACTTCGCGCATATTCGCTTGATGACAGTTATTTTTTTAAAGATATTTACCTTGAGCCTTATTTTCGCAAAATGCTTGGATTAGCCAAAAACCATGCTAATGATGTGCACGAAAAAGCCGTGATCATTTTCCATAAGATCCTTATCAAACTCCAAAACCAATCCTCTTATTTAAACACTTATTCTACTAATGTAAAAAAAACAATAACTTATATTAAAGAATATCTTGAAAAAGATATATCAATGCAAGATATTTCTGGTAATGTAGGTCTGTCCCCAGAGCACTTAACTAGAATTTTCAAAAAAGAAGTAGGTACAACTCCTTATTTGTATTATTTAAAAAAAAGAATACACCTTGCTCAGGTGCTATTAAAAAACACGAATATGTCAGTGAAAGAAATTGCTTCCAGATTGGGATATAAAGATGAATTTTACTTCTCCAATTGTTTCAAGAAGTACACAGGCGTTTCGCCATTGAACTATCGCAAAAATTCCGAAAACAACTCATTTTAAATCTCATTCTTTTGGCAAGATATCTTCCAACAACCATGTTTCAAACCAGAAGGTATTGGATTCTTATAAGCTATTCGGTACAAAAACATGTAGCTGTATGTCGTCAGCAAGAATGGCACAAAAGAAGCTCATTTCGGTACTGTCAAGAATCTTTCGCACATTTTTTTATAAGCTCTTAATCTGGTCATAATATTCATACTATCAACCCTTAAGGGTTGAATTT
>MHXZ01000038.1 GCA_001825665.1 Planctomycetes bacterium GWF2_41_51
CCCAGACAATGGCCAGCAGATAAGAGTTACGAATTCAGTTTTGATTAGAAATAAATGGCCTCAATAATTAATGTTAAAAATGGAAAACAAACTAAACAAAAATGGTTCAGTTCTTATTCTCGTAGTAGTTGCTATGATGATAATGTCTGTTTTCGGAGCAGGAATGCTGGCCATTGCTTACGGAACAAGGCAGCAGGCTATAAAACAGAAAAATGAAACTGCCGCCCTGCTCGCCGCCGAAGCCGGATACGAAAAAGCAGTATTTTGGATGAGCCAGCAGCAGGATATGTTGACAACTTTATACAATGGCTCACCCGGTACAACCGGCACACTGAATTTCACAGGCGCAGATTGCGATTATACGATTAATTTCTACGCATTTATCAAAGCAAGACCTGTGTATAGAATCGTCTCAAACGGCCATTCAGGCATGTTTAATAGGACTGTAGACACTCTCGTTATGCAGGCAATCAGCGGCTGGGCGATGGGAAAATGCAGAGTCCCGACAGGTTCATCTTCCACTTCGGCTGTTAATTATGTTGATGGCGAAATAATTGATATGCCCCTGCAAATTAATAAATTGCTTGGTGAAAGTTCTGATGAAAAAGATATTTATATAATCGGCAATCCGCAGTTTTTGCAGCCAGTCGCTATGGGCGAATCGAGATATACTACAGGAGGCTCTGATAAATACAGCACTGTTATGGGCCTTTTCCAGCAGGGAATTTATTTCAATCAGCCGGATAGTCGTGTAGTCGACGAAGCCACGGTGCAAAGCAAAGTCAATCGTTTCCGCGATAGCACTGCCGCAGCATATCGATTCACCCCGACCGCTGTAGCTTCGGTTACAAATGGTATGCCCGCCGTTCATCTTGAATTTTTTGTCGATGCAAACAACATCGGCAAAGTCCGTATCACAAATAATTGTACCGTTAAAGGCTATAAACAATCTTCCGACGGCAGGACTTATGATTTCAAAATTGTCCCCGGCAGCGGCGGCGCAAATTATCAGCGATATAACATTTATTCTTATCACTTGATGCCGCAAAATGCCGACAGTACAGGCGAAAGAGTTATACGCCAAATTGACCAGACTTATGTTACACAGTCTTTCGGCGGTGTCGAATCCCAGCCCGGCGGACAAATCTTTGTCAATGGAAATGTCATCATTGGAAGCAGCGATCCGGCCTTATCGGGAACTTTAAATAAAGTTAAAGAAAAAATTACAGTTGTCGCAACCGGAAATATCTGGATTGCAAATTCATTGGAAGTCGATGGCGCACACAATGCCGATGGCAAACCTTCAGGCAGCAACCAGAATGTGCTCGGCCTGATTTCCCAAAGTGTCATTAAAGTTGTTGACCCGGGCATGAGTCGATATTCCACAGGCGGAACCAACAATTATCCCGGCCCGCCGACAAGTGTCCCTTCAGGAACTGTTTACGTTCCCATAGGCATCCATCAAAGCGGCTCTTCAAATGTCTACGACCGCCTTTTACCGCACGATATGGTTGTTGAAGCGGCATTAACGGTTGGCGGAGGCGGATGGGGCGCAGAAAATGTCGCACGCGGTTACTACGGCGGACGCAGAGAATTTATTAATGGTCAGCAGGACAATCTCATACTCCGCGGTGCCATTACAGAAGCCTGTCGCGGTGTCGTAGGTATCACCGGCAGCGATGGCTACCTGAAATTTTATTACCTGGATAGCAGATTGCTCGAAGGAGTTTTGCCGGGCGATTTCTGGCTGCAAGGCAAATACATCCCTGCGCCCGCAGGATGGCGTGATTATAGGAATTAGAATACCGAACCAACCATACTCTCTTTTATATGTTATATTTTAAATATATTCTTTAAACAGGTATTAAGATAGCGTTTTTTTAAGGCCGATTAAAGTAATATGAAATGGTTCGCTCAGCAAAAATTGAAATTCAAAAACACTGCCGAAGATTGCCGCAGGATTTACAAATCCCACACGCAGCAGATTTTCGGCCTCGATATCGGCACTTCAGCAGTTAAGCTCGTTCAGCTACGTAAAGATGAAAACGGATATTCTTTAGTTGCTGCAGAAACTGCTTATATCGAACAGACAAATGAAACAAGCGAACTTGATCGAATTAATACTGCTATACGGAAATGTGTAACATCGTCTAAGGTAAATTCTCGCCTTGCTGTTTGCGGTGTTTGCGGCCAGGAAACCGCTGTGCGTAATTTTGTTTTTCCTGCTCTTTTACCTGAGGAAATCGATGGCGCAGTCCGCTTCGAAGCAAAACAGGTTTGCCCTTTTAATTCTGATGACGGTGTTATCGATTATCAGGTAATTTCCAGCAGCGAAAAAGAGGTCAAAGGCTATCTCGTCGTCGCGACAAATAACATAATCAAACAGAAAAACACCTTTGTAAAAAAATCTTCTCTCGATAACGTTCTAATGGATTTTGACGGTTTGGCTCTGATTAATTGTCTCCGTAATTGCGGTGATTACGAAAAAGGAAAAACTTCTGCTATTTTAAATGTCGGAACTTCTTACGCTACGCTGGTGATTATCAGCGATGACAAATTGCCTTTCGTCCGCGACTTGAATTACGCCGGCAAAGAAATTATCAAGTATCTTGCCGCTCAAAATGATGTCGCTCCCGAAATTCTTGAAGATTATCTTAGGGGAAAAAATCCTGCCAACATTCAAGTCGAGATAAATGCAAATCTCGAATCAGCCTGCCAGAAATTAATTAATAATGTTACAGAAACGCTCTATTACGATGCTGTCCGAAGAAAATCAGAATTAGTGAACAAGATATATCTTTGCGGCGGGCTGGCTCTTGTCAATGGTTTTGCAGATTTGCTGAAAAGCAAACTCCCCGCACTGACCGTGCTTTGGAATCCGTTCGATAAAATCCAGTGCGATTCATCCCTGCCGGCTTTTGACGCACTTCACGCAAAAGGTCCTGCTTTCGCCGTTGCCGCAGGCCTTGCTATGAGGCAAATATGAATGAGATGTTAACTATCGATATGCTCAAAGGACAGGGCATTCCAAAAAAGAGCAATCCTGACAAAATTGCTTTTATGTCGTTAGCACTCATAGTCCCGGCCTTAGTCGCAATTAGTATGCTTGGCTTTTATTTCAAAAATAATGTTATCATTTCAATTGATAAGCAAAGAATTGTAAATTGCCAGCAGAGCATCGGCAAAATGTCCGAAGCAGCCGCATTGCTTGAATTATCAAAAAAAGAAAAAAAATACACTGATGATTGTTTGGCGGAAGTTGCGAAAAACCTAAGCAGGAACATCCAATGGACTCCGATTCTCGTTGAAATAGTTGAAACTATGCCTGATTCTATATTGCTCAAAGGTATCGATATCAAACAGGATAATATAAAAGAAATCGTGCCGTCGAAAGTTGCAGGCGGCGGTGACGTCGAAGTTTCAATTCCAATCAGGATATTAATAATAAACGTTACTGAAAAATCAGGTTCTGACCATGGCATCTCAGTTCGCAATTTTCAGGACAGCCTGCGTTCATCCACCGTCTTCGGTTCTCTGCTCGATAATATTTCCGTCTCGCAGGGAATAGATACATTTAAAGGACAAGATGCCGTTTCTTATAAGATTGATTGTTCTTTTAAACCTGAGCTTTAATATGATTATGAAAATTAATAAAAAATATTTAAAATTTGCTTCGTTAGGCTGGTTAGGCAGTTTGATGCTGGCGATGCTGATGTATTTGACAATCATAGCACCGCAGCAGGAAACGAAGAAGCAAATAACGGCGCAGCTAACTGATAAGGAAAAGATCTATAATGAAATTTTAAAACTTAATCAAAAAGACGCAAGAAACCATTTGAATAATCAAATGGAGCAATGGAAGTCGAGCTTAAATGAATTTATCATTTCGAATGAAGACCTCGCTGGTTTAACCTTTGATATCGGCCAGATAGCTAAAGATGTGAAAGTTGATTCATTCAGTATTACCTCGCAGGATATTTTTACAAACAAACCCGCCTCTGCGGGAAATTATATAACGCAAAAACTGATGAAAGTCGATTTCAAATCGGATTTCAAAAAATTTGCCACATTCCTTAATGCCATAGAACGCCATCGTCCCGCGATTTTTATTGACCGTTTTGAAATAAACAATACCGAACATAACGCAAATGCAAATCAGGTGAACATGGTTCTTTCCGTTTTCGTTAAAAAGAAACAAGGCAGTTAATATGAATATCCCGAAAATTAAATTTTTGCAGTCTGATAATCCGGCATCCGCAAAAAATAAAAAAATGATGCTGATGATGCCCGTTCTGATTCTCGTTTTCATTTTCGTCCTTACCCGTGCGCTCAAACAGCCCGCATCCTGCTCTGCAATTATTCAAAATCCGATTCAAACCAATCCAGTCAATGGCTCGGCCGATAATTCTGCAACAAAAACAAATTGGCAAATCCCCGATTTATATCCTGCCGACTTGCGCGACCCTATGCAGGCTGTTTCCTCTGCTTCAGACACAAATACTGCTCCAGGCGATATTGTGGTTAAAGGTATCATGTACAGCCACGACCGCCCTTCTGCTGTCATTAACGACAAAATTCTGCACCAGGGAGATAAAATCTCGGGTGCGGCAATTTTGAAGATAAATAAAAAAAATGTTCAATTCGAAATGAATAACAAAATCTGGACACAGGAAGTGCAGCGATAAACTTCAGGGAAAATCAGGAGTAATTTATGAAAAATAAATTCAAAAGTTTGATAATGATATTTGTTCTTTCAGCAGCCTTTGTAATCGGCGACATTCCGGCAGATACAAACTCAACCAATAATGAAGTTCTTTCTTCGCTTGGTCTGCGAATGCAGAAAAGGGTAAGTGTCGATTTCCGAAATACGCCAATCGAGGATGTTCTGAGGATAATGGCCGACCAGTCCGCCGTTGACATCATCAAAAGTCCCAAGGTTATAGGGAATGTCAACGCAAGTCTTACCGAAATTCCGCTCGATGAAGCGCTCAATAACATTCTCGCTTCACACGGCTATGGATATATTGCAAGCAACAATATGATAAGAGTTCTGCCGCTTGAAGATATGTCCGAAATTTCCGAACGCCTCATCAGCCGAATATATCGCATTACTTACGCCGATGTCGCGGAAGTTGAAGATGCTTTAAAGAAATTCATATCGCCGCGAGGCTCACTTTCTTCGAATCCGGGCACAAGCAATATTATCGTTACCGACAGTGAAAGTAAAATTAAAGCTATCGATACGTTCATTGAAGAAGTTGATCGCATCACGCCGCAAATCGAAGTCGAAGCAAGAATATACGACATCACAAGCAAAGACAATCTCGACTTAGGTATTGAATGGCAAGCAGGCCTTAATACAGGATATGCTACCGGAGTAACCGGAGTTGGAACTAATCCTACCGGCACAACATCACCATTTTCGACAGGCACATTCCTTGGTGCTACTGGAAAAACAGCAGGCACTACTGGCGCGCTGCGTTTTGGATGGTTAAATTCTGCAGTTGACATTGACGTTCTTTTAAGAGCACAGCAAAACAACATCGATGCCAAACTTCTCGCCAATCCGCGAATCCTCGTTCTGGACAACGAAAAAGCTAATATTAAAATCGTACAGGAAATCCCGTACCAGGAACTCACAGAAACCTCCGGCGGCGGCAGTATCGGAACAATAGCTTTTAAAGAGGTCGGCGTAGAGCTTGAAGTAATTCCGCATCTTACTCGTGAAAAAATGGTTCGCTTGGAGTTAAGACCAAAATTCAGCGTACAGACTTCAACAGTCGATGTCGGAACGGAAGACAAAAGTTTTCCTCAGCCTGTAATTGATAAGAGAGAAGCCGAAACAACTCTGCTGATAGAAGACAATCAAACCGTCGTTTTGGGCGGTTTACGCAAAAAGGATGTATCAAGACAGATAAACAAAATCCCTTTTCTTGGTGATTTGCCGGTAGCGGGTATGGCTTTTAGATTCGAAGGTGAAAGTACTATTACAAGTGAACTGGTTGTTTTCATAACACCGAGAATCATTGAAAAACCGGTGCTTTCAGAAATAGAAAAACGGCAACTGGAAGTAACTGATTTCAACGGTCCCGCACCATTTTCCACAAAAGCGGAAACAAGAAAACCTAAAAAATAATTATAGAAAATCAATTGCAGCATTTAATGTAAATAAAAAAAAAGGGCAGACGAATGTATCTGCCCTTGATCTTAAATCTTACATTTTCAATCTTAAATCTGAAATTTAATTCTGCACTGGTGTATTAATTAAATCTATCTCAGCGGCCTTAGGTTCGGCTGCTAATATTGGTGCCGCTATCTGCAAATTTGCCACAAGAGCATAATGATCAGATGCTTTTCGTTTATCAAGTTCTACATTCAAAGGGCGAATTTCTTTGCTCATCGTAATGTGATCATACCTTGGCCCTCTTGTGCCGGGATGAATGGTTGTCCACGCATCGGTTAATCTCGCGTAAGAAGTATTGCCTTCATGATTCAGCAAATACTTCATTCCTTTGCTGGTCGTCTTCATATTAAAATCGCCCATAACAATAAACGGGTCACTCGTTTTGCGAGCGGCTACTCGCTCTGCAAGCAGTTCGGCACTTTTATAGCGTGCGCCGGATGCAAAGAATGCCGCAAGATGCACGTTATAAACGTAAAAACTTTTTCCGGTAGTCTTATCTGTCAAATAAACCCATGTGCAAATCCTCGGCCAGGCATCCCACCCCTGCGATGCTTTGTCTGGCGTATTGGAAAACCAGAACGTACCTTTGTCGCTCAATGTGAAGCGGTCTTTCTTATAAAAAATTCCGCAGCTTTCACCGTCTTGGAATCCGTCATTTCTGCCGACTGAATAATTCGCATATTTCGGCAGTCCCGCCTGGATATGTGCA
>MHXZ01000039.1 GCA_001825665.1 Planctomycetes bacterium GWF2_41_51
GAATGCCAAAGAGCTAAAATAATCGTAAGTGCATTGAAATGCACATAAAAATACTAATTTTTAGAGATACCCTTAATATTCATTCTTACCTTTTCCAAAACTGCTATCATCTTTTTAAGTTCGCCCTGACCGAATCCCGACATCGCCTGCTTTACCATTTGTTCGTAAAGCGGCTCGGCCTTTTCAAAGACCTTTTTCCCTTTTGCCGTCAGCTTGATAATATTTGTTCTTCTGTCATCACTATGACTCGTTCGCGCAACCAGCCCCGCTTTTTCCATCCTGTCAATCAGCGTCGTAACATTAGCGCGATTCACCAGCATCATATCGCTAAGCTGCACCTGGCTAAGCCCTTCATTACCTCCCTGATAAACAAGCAGCATCATCACATTAAACTGAACATCCGTCAGCCCCAGCGACTTAAAAAACGCATCTGCACGTTTCTTCAAGCTCGCGGTAGTATAATAAATATTCAGCATCGCCTCATGCTCGGCCAGCCCAAAGCCCCTTTTCAATTTTAATTCTTCTTTAAGCGCCATAATCGTTCCATTTACTAATAACTATTTTGTTAACATATAAACTATATACATACAAACCATTTGTCAAGTTTTTTTTACACATTTTTAAAAAATTTGAATCTCCGATTTTAACCTTTGAAAGAATCAGGCCTTATGCTTTTCCCGGTTGTCGATAGAAATGGTTTTTCGGGTGTCAAAATTCCAAACGATATGAGCGTTTTGAATGCGTCTTCGACCGACATATCTGTTTTAATTACTTCATTAGTCCGAACAATCAGAAAAAATCCCGTGGTCGGATTAGGTGTTGTAGGCACAAAAACCTTGCAGAACTCCTCGCCGCTGCTGTCCGTTACAAACCCCGTCAGAAATCCTATCGACCGCATCCCCGCCTTGGGAAACTCCACAAGCACTACCGATAGAAACGATTCCTTCTTCGGCAGCGCCATCGTAGTCATTACCTGTTTTGTCGCCCCGTAAACTGTCCGCAGCACAGGTATTTTCAACAAGAGCCACTCGCCCATTAATATCAGCTTTCGTCCCAAATATCTCTGTGCCAAAGCACCAACCATATATATCAAAATAAGAAGAAATATAATAGACAGCACAGATGCGGCAACACTGACATAAGTCGGCGGGTTTGTCTGAATATCGGGATTGCGAACTATAAAAGCCGCCAGCTTCAGCAGCCACGGCTTAAGAAATCCCGCCATCCATCCAAAAACCCATCTCATCACCAGCAATGTAACGCCAAACGGCATCAATACCAGAATACCAGTAAGAAAATGATTACGAATATCGGTTTTAACGCCTTTCCAGCCCGTTGCCTTATGTATATGTGTTTTCATAACCGCAATTTTAATACTATTCACCGGTTTGTACAGCAATTTCTGGCACCTGAACGTTTCCCCTATCCACCATTAATATAAAAATTTCCCCAAAATAATCAGCCGTTTCCTTCTTGAAATATATCAAAGCTCTTATGTGCCGCAGCCGCAAATCCAAACTATAATTAATAATAAAATGGTTATTTGGAAAGGACCTCGCAATGAAAACGAGAATCGTTTACATCCTTATACTTATCGCAATCGCTTTCATCTCTTCTGCGTTTGCCCAGCAAGTCATTGACATCGATGCCCCCGAACGCGCCGCAATTTTAGGTGACAATTTCTCCTTTTTCAGTGCGGTGGTATGCGGAGTGGTTTTAGCCCTTGCCCTGAATCTTATATTTACCAATCTGGCCGTCGCAACAGGCATATCAATCATCAAGCCCGAAGACAAGTTGCGTCACGGCATGCCCGAAGAAAAAACAAAAAAATCCGAAACCTCGACCGCCTCGACAATAAAAACAATCAACAATGTTTTTGGTTTGTGGACGCTCGTAATAACCAGTATCTGCCTTTTCTTTGCCTGCTGGTTCGCGATTGAAATTAGCGGCGCAAACACTCTCTTCTCAGGTGCCATCGTCGCTCTTGTAATTTGGGGCGCTTTTTACCTTATAATGACCGTCCTCGAAGCAACCGTACTGACAACCGCCTTAGGCAGTTTATATCGAACCGCAACTTCTGCCATGCAAGGCATCGGACAAGGCATAAAGGGTGTTTTTGAAAAATCGCCCGCCCAGGAAGCCGCCGACACCGCCGCAAAAATAACCGAAGCGGTAAGAGATGAAATCTTCAGCGACTTAAACACCGGCAAACTGAAAAAAGAACTCCAAAGCTACATTCAGCAATTGCGTCCGCCTTCAGCAAGGGACATCAAAAAAGAAATCGCCGACCTCTTGCGCGAAACACAAATCCATGAATATCCCGATGTGGACAAGATAGTCACAAAATTCGAGCAGGAAAGCCCGAACAAACAGCGTGCACAGACAGTTGGACATCAGGTCAGAGATGCGTTTAATACTTTTAAACAGCAGCGCCAGTCTGGCAAAGATACAGTATCCGCAGGCGTCGAAGCGGCAATGAGCATGACAGGCAAAAGCCCTGAAGATGCGCAGCGGCAAAGACAGCAGCTCGAAGAATATCTTCGCAAGACAAACAAGAAAGAGCTTCAGCCCGAAGAACTCAAAAAGCGAATCGAAACAATCTTTACAAAACCAAAAGAAGGATTGGCACAGATAAAGGAATCAATCGGCTCAATAGACAAGAACACCGCCGTTACAATCCTCGAACAGCGTCAGGATATCAGCCACGAAGAAGCTTTAAAAATTGCTGATAATATACAAAAAACTTTAGATGGTATGAAATCTTTGCTCGGAACAGGAACGCAGAAAGGAACCCAGCAGTTCAGCTCGGCCAAAGAAAAAATTGAAGACAGGCTTCGCCATTATATAGAATCGCTCGATGAGCCGCAGCTCGATTACGATGCCATAAAAGACGATGTGAAATTGCTCTTCCACGACCCCAAAGCCGGTGCCGATTCTCTGATTAACAGGCTCAAATCTCTCGACCGCGACACTTTAAAAACCATAATCGCATCGCGCAGCGATATCTCCGATGAGCAGGCCGAAAAAATCGTCTCCAAAATTGAAGAGACCCGCGATGATATAGTTGCCAAAGCACAGGATATGAAGTTCAAAACTGAGCAGAAATTGAGACAGGTTCAGGAAACCGCCGCCAACGTTGCCGAAGAGACGAGGGAAAATGCTGCCATTGCCTCATGGTGGGCTTTCGGCACAGCCGCCGTTTCCGGTGCCGCTTCAGTACTCGGCGCATACACCGCCTTCGCGACGTAAAATATAATTCATAAATAAATCTATTTACGCCTGCGAAGCCTTGACGTTTTGGTTAAATAAACCATTGGGTTCTCCCCGACCTGCCCCGTAGGATTGCATTTATGAATCCGTATCGGGGCCTGCCCTGCCTGCCCTGTAGTATTGCGCTTTCGCAAGCCGTATCGGGGCCCGAACCTTCATCACAAATTCCTGACTCGTTAAAAACATTTTAATTCCCGCCATAGCCTGTCCTCGCGAATGCGGGGAGCGGGAATTTATCTGTCTCATATGCTCTCTTTTACTTTTAGCTTTTATATTTCTTTGCATGTTGGCCACATAACCATCGATATGTATTATCTGACCGAATTCTAACTCTTCGCAATTCTCCCCATTGTTGCGATTTATAATTATCTGGTGCAATCTCGGAAAATAATTCAGCCAATTTCATTCTCGCAATTCGCTTTTCATCATTTTCTCCAAATTGTCTCAAATCTCGAACTGCCGTTTTTCCTCTTAATGCTTCTACTGTTTCACAGCCTTCTGCTGAAATATCCGATTCTGCCCCTCCCTCAAGTTCCAGATGATCCGCAAGCTCTTTCATAAATTCCGCTTCTTTTTCTACTGCTTGGAACACCTCTGTTCCGACTGCCAATGGTAAGCCTGCACATGCAATTTTAATTCCTGCAGAAAGTATTTTAACCCCAATCGCCAATTTCGGTGCGGTCTTTACCCACCACTCTTTTGGTTTTTTAAATCCGCAGGTATAGTTTATAGGATGTATTCCTTCTTCACATTCACAATAAGGTCTTACTATATATTCTTTATTAAACCAGTTTGCCGGAATAAATTTACTCCCATCGATCGGCATCATTGAAATAATCGCAGGCGCGGAATTGAAGTCTCTGTTATCTAACATTTCATTGACCATATCAAGATAGTTTCGCCATCTTAATTCCATTTCCTGAATGATTTCAGGCCCTAATTTTTTATTATGTTTACGAAGCCTTATTATTTCTTCGTAAGTCTTGTCAATCCAAACCAATGATGTTTCTACATCTTTTATTAAATTCTCGGCCCATTCTGGCTTTTTGTCCAATTCTTGTCGTAACTCTTTAACTGTAAGAGCGTTCTCTCCAAAACTGCTGAATCCATATACAAGTTTTTTTGGATCTACACCATGCCAGCCTTTCTCACAATCAATTTCTTTATTTTTCGATAATCCATATAAAATTTTCAACTCTGGATGCACCCCCTCACAGTATTGTTCCTTATATTGCTCAAATTTTATACATCCATATCTTCGTTCCGGTTTAAGCCCTTCAAAGAAACCAAATACAGCCTTTGCTGTTCCATGTAACTGTTCAATCATATTCTGTGGAAAAGCAGCTCGAACTGTGATTTGTAATATTTTTTCGTTATAATCAAATTCACATAACGCCTGACTTGTAAATTCCCCTACACCAGTCTGTAAGAATACTCCATTCTGCCAATACACTCCTTTTGGCATATCTTTTGTTTTAACAATCATATAATGCGTTTTAACAATAAACCTGCTCATAATTCCGGCCGGAGGCTGGATATTTAATTTATATTCAATGCGCCGTTCATTTATATTTGGTAAATTACTCCATGGTATTGTATCTGGTCTTTTGTCGCCAAACCTAAGCGGAACTAAACAGCCTTGCATATCTTCCATATCATATAAAAGCTCAAATTCTTTCATGCAGCTATGTAAAATGGGATATAAACCGTTGTAACCATTATCCCATATTTTTTTCATCCTTGTATGACTGATTTCTCCTTTATCTTTTTCGAGTTGCCCATCTTCCATAACAAGGCTTATTCCTTTTGTAAGCCATTGAGGATTTAAAACAATGAAATTTTCTAATTCGAGACTGTCTTTAAATTGTGTTATTAATCCTTGTACCCCCATTTCTGCTGCAGCATTTTCAAAGTTTTCTTTATCAATTCCGCTTTCTGCAAATATGTCGTAAAGTTCTGTTCTATCAATTCTAGCTTGTTTTTCTGAAACAAGTTTTCTTATTTCATCTTCTGCTTTCTGGTAACTCACCGGCCAATCTATTCCCATTTGTTTTATTTCTGAAGCCGCCTTTACTATTTCAGCAGATAAGGCATCGATTCCTTTTCCTGATTTGCAACCAACAAGAAAAAACCAATTGTCACCTTGCAGCAAATCACCATAATCTTCTTTTAATCTATCAAATGGCCAGGCTGGTGTAGTTTCTTCACACTCAGTTGCGACTAAAATTACTCTGCTTTGCGGAGCCCTTGCTCGTATGGTGTTCAGCCAGTATTCTGCATGTTCCCATTTAAATAATTTTGTGCTATTTATAACTAATAGATATAGAGATTTTTCCGTGAGGAAGAATTGATGAGATTGATGATTGATTTCCTGTCCTTCGAAATCCCAAATATTTAAAGTAATTTCCTTTTCTTTATTTTTAGGAAATTTTGGATTCTCAACTTTCCATTGTGCAATTTCCACACCTGGTGTCCTTATATGTTCACCCCAAAAAGGCAATTTTTGCAATGCTCGTGATACGCAAGTTTTACCCTCATTACCGTAACCTAAAATCAATAATTTTGTTTCATATCGCTTTTTTCCGCCTTTTTCTAGTTCCCGCAAATACGCCAAGATCGCCTGCGTACCACGTTGTATTACATCTTGCGGTGGTGATTCCAACGGATTGTTTTTAAGACTTAATTCTCGAATATTTTGTAATTGCCCCAATTCTTGGGGGATAGTAAACAACCTATTTTTATGAAGGTAAAGCTTTTTTAATTTTTTTAGATGAACAATGCTTGGCTCCAAAGTTGTGATATTGTTGCTGTAAAGGTAGAGCTCTTTTAATTTTACGAGATTTCCTAGCTCGGAAGGCAGTTTGGTAAGCTTATTTTTAGAAAAATTGAGCTCTTCAAGGTTATGGAGTTGTCCGATCTCTGGAGGTATTTCTATAAAATTATTATTAGAAAAATCGAGCTTTTTCAGCTTATTGAGTTTTCCAAATTCCCTCGGGAGTCTTGAGACCTGATTGTTACTTAAGAAAAGAAATACTAAATTATTAAGATTACAAAATTCTGGCGGAATATCGTTAAATTTATTATTATAGAGCACGAGCGTATCCAGTTTTGAAAGATTAATAATTTTTGGAGAAATGGTATTTAACTGACAACTGTGAAAACCAAGACATCTTAGTTGAGCAAGTTCACCAATCCAATCCGGCATTGTTATCAAAGGATTCATACTTAGCCAAAGTGTATCTAATTGCTTTAATTCGAGAAATTCTGGCAATACTGTCAACTTATTATTACCAAGATTAAGATATCTTAGTTGCGAAAGTTCTGCAATTTCTATTGGTATCTTTAATAAACGGTTTTCCCAAAGATTAAGTTCTTTTAACTGACCAAGCATTGCGATTTCTGCTGGTAATATTTCTAATTTATTATAATTGAGAGTTAATTCTTCAATTTTTGGAAGTTGTAAGATTTCCGGGGGAAAAGCAACAAAGTTATTTTTACTTAGTTCGAGTTTTTTCAATTTTTTTATTTTAACTATCTCTACTGGCAAAGCTGTTAAATGATTATCATTGAGAATAAGCTCGACTAAATTTGTTAATTGCCCAATCTCGACTGGTAATTTTTTTATGTTTTTATTGGATAAATTAAGTTTTGTTGTTTTTTTCTCAGCAGCTTTTTCTATAATCCGAATTAATTTTTTCTCATCCATAAGTATTCCTTTATTTTTTTAGCATATTTTTTAATTTTAGATGCCCTGCCTTTTTTAAAAAACTCTCGGCTTCCGCCGAGTTTCAACTACTCTTCACTTTTCACTATTCACTCTTAACTTCATCTTTCCGCCGCCGTTCTGCAACTAAAAACTAGTAACTCAAAACTATTCTATTGTTTATCCCGCCCGCATCGTCAGTGTCGTCTATGCTTTTAGGCACTGCCTGCAAGGCTAAAAAAATAAAAAGATAACACTGGAGCAAGCTCGCTTGTGGAAGGGTTACTTTTAATTTTTTTATATGTTCGCAGAACACGCCTTAAAGCAATTATCTCTGTGGCACTCTTTAGCTCTGTGGCTAATTCCCGTTTTAATTTTTTTCTTCGTGGCTCTTCGTCGCTTCGTGGTGCAAATTCGTTTCGGAGCCTGCCCTCGAGAAGTCGGGGGTGTTCTCGGTGGTGAATTTTTCCGTTCTTCTTTGCCTCCTTATTTCTTAACTTCCTTTTTTTCCTTCTGTGTTCTGATTTCTGAGTTCTGAATTCTGAATCAAAATTATATCTTCATTTCCCCCAATCTCACAATTCTGTTCGGCACTATTTTTGCTTAAAAAAAATCTGAAAAAAACATTTTGTACTTGCGCCATCGAGATTTATTGTTTTAA
>MHXZ01000040.1 GCA_001825665.1 Planctomycetes bacterium GWF2_41_51
AAATGTTTCGGCAGATGGTTTGAAAATTAGCGCCAAGACAGGTACAGGAGTAAAAGAGCTTATCGATGAAATTGAAAATGCTCTGGGCGTTACCGAATATGATTTGAAAAAGACAGTTTGTTTTACCGGCAGACAGAGGGAAATAATTCGGCGAATAGCTTTGGCACAAGATAAAAAGCAAGTTAAAGGATTGATAGGTGAATTGCTCACAAGTTCTTTGATTTCATGATCTTATATTCGACTAAATTATTTTTAAATTGACAAAATACGAAGTTTTTGTATAATTAATGGTTTCTTTGGAAGGAAGAGAATGAAGAAGATACTTTGTTTATTTGTCATTTTTTTTGACGGCATCGCTTTCATCTGGGGCGGTAATTATTTCATGCCAGGATTTAGGCAATCACATTGTTCAGCTAAGCTATGATGCTTCAGGTGAGTCCTTTTTGGTTCGAGCTTTCGCATTAAATATTACTATTAGTGATGGGGTAATTCTTTCTATTGGTGACTATTTTGAAGGTCCGGGGCCGGGTTATGGCATTTTCCCGGGCGACATAATGATTCCTCCTGTGGGAGATATTGGAGATTTGGGGACTCCCATCGTAGGACCGGAAAACCCGGGTGCTTTGGGCGGAATTGGTACAGACGGTATGACATTGGAATTCGGGTCTTTGTATGCACCGGGTGCGGAGCCACCGCCGGTAATGGGTGTATTAACGACTTTCACCGTTTCTGAAGATTGTACTGTTTTTGTCGCTGAAGAAAATCTCTATCGCGGCGGAGTTGTCCTTGAAGATGGAACGCATCCGACTGTGTTGACTTATGGATGCGAAGTTGTGCCTGAACCGGCGACCATCTTTTTGATTGGAGTGGGTACTGTCTTATTAAGAAGAAAAAAAGTGTGATTTCTTACACAAATATTTGAAAACATAAAAAGCCCTTTAATTAGGGCTTTTTTTATAGAGGGTTGTTAAAAAGCACTTTTTTTGTATAATTACTTCCATGACACAACAACCTGAAAAATTAACGCCTGCAATGAAGCAGTATGATACTTTCAAGAAGAAATACCCTGACTGCATTATGTTTTTCAGGATGGGGGATTTCTATGAGACATTCTACAAAGATGCGCAAATCTGTTCGCAGGTTTGCGGTCTTACGCTAACGAGCAGGAGTAAGGGCGAAAATCCAGTTCCGCTTGCAGGTATGCCTTTTCACGCGGTTGACGGCTATCTGAAGAAGATGATCAAGGCAGGCTATAAAGTCGCGGTCTGTGAACAAATCGAAAATCCTAAAATGGCGCAAGGAGTTGTCAAACGCGATGTAATAAGGATTATTACTCCGGGCACCCTTACAGATGACATGCTGCTTGAAGAAAAGCAAAATAATTTTCTTTGTGCGGTTGGATTGAATTCTAAACACGCCGCGATTAGCTGGGTCGATATTTCTACAGGCCATTTTTTTGCACGAATGATACCGGAAAATATGGTGGTGGATGAAATTCTTCGGATTTCTCCGGCTGAATGTATTTTGCCCGATGCTCGCGGTGAGTTGTTCAGCGAAGAGATAAAAAAACTCGCATCACAAATTGAACGCTCCGGCAGCACAACAATAACGTATCGGCCGGGATGGTATTTTGAGCCTTACGATGCGTATAAACGGCTTATAGAGCATTTCGGAACAAAGACTCTCGAAGGATTCGGTATAAAAGACGGCAGCGGAGTTATAAGTCCGGCCGGCGCGATAGTCGAATATCTAAAAGAAACACAAAAAACCGCGCTTGGGCATATATCTGGGATTAAATTAGTTGAGCAGAAAAAATTTCTTCAAATTGACCAGGTTACATTGCGGAGTCTCGAGGTTCTTTCGACGATTCGCGGCGGCAAAGGTTCACTGGCCGAGACCATTGACCGAACACTAACAGGTATGGGCGGCAGGATGTTTCGGCATTGGATTTGTATGCCTTTGTGCGATTTGGGAGCTATCGAATTAAGGCAGGATGGAGTCGAAGAATTAATAGAAAAGAAAAATTCGCTCGAACAGATACGCGGCATCTTGAAAAATTTTGCAGACCTCGAAAGAATCGTCGCGCGGATAAGTACTTTGCGGGCGGGGCCGAGAGATATGCTTGCCCTTGCACAAAGTCTTAAAAAAGCTGAGCCTTTGAAGCAGAATCTTGCCGGATTAAACGCGGATATTTTTGTGCGGCTGGCGAAAAATTGCGATACGATGCAGGAACTTGCGGCTTTGCTCGAATCGGCAGTTGGGGATGATTGTCCGACCCATCTGCGCGATGGCGGAGTCATAAAGGCGGGGTTCAATGCCGAGCTTGACGAATTGCGGAATATTTCAAAGGATGTACGAACATGGCTTGCACAATATCAGCAGCGGGAAATCGAACGAACTGGTATTGCCAATCTGAAAGTCGGTTTTAATAATGTTTTCGGCTATTATATTGAAATTTCAAATTCCAATACCGATAAGGCGCCGAGCGATTATGTTCGCAAGCAGACGATTAAAAATGCCGAGCGGTATATAACGGATGAACTGAAAAAATATGAGGATAAGATTCTGACAGCGGGTGAAAAGAGTCTTGAACTTGAGCAGAAAATCTTCGAGCAGCTTCGGGTTCAATGCTGCGGATTCATTCAAAAGATTATGTCGCTTGCAGAGATTGTAGCGATGGTTGATTGCCTGGCTGCTTTTGCGCAACTTGCCATTTCGCAGAATTATACGCGGCCCAAAATGACAAACGCTGCAGAACTGGCTATCACTGATGGGAAGCATCCTGTGCTTGCGGAGATTCTCGGCAGCGAATTTGTGCCCAATGATGTCGAGCTTGGCATCTCTAATAATGCAGATGTAATGATTATTACCGGCCCGAATATGAGCGGTAAAAGCACGTATATAAGGCAAACCGCATTGCTGGTTTTGCTTGCTCAGACGGGAAGTTTTATTCCCGCAAAGCAGGCGACTATCGGTTTGGCTGACAGGATATTTACGCGTGTC
The DNA here is from genome assembly GCA_001825665.1 of Planctomycetes bacterium GWF2_41_51. Lineage (GTDB taxonomy): Bacteria > Planctomycetota > Phycisphaerae > Sedimentisphaerales > UBA12454 > UBA12454. The sequence continues at coordinate 3,004 of MHXZ01000040.1, forward strand.
GGTGCATCAGATGAAATCGTGCGAGGCCAATCTACGTTTATGGTTGAAATGACCGAAACGGCAAATATTGTAAATAATGCGACGGAAAAATCGCTTGTTATTCTCGATGAAGTTGGCAGGGGAACAAGTACTTATGATGGTTTGTCTTTAGCATGGGCAATAACCGAACATATCGCAAACAATATAAAATGCCGAACGCTTTTCGCTACGCATTATCATGAACTTACGGCATTGGCGGAACTACTGGTAAATGTGAAGAATTGCAATGTCGCAGTTCGCGAATGGATGGATGAGGTCGTTTTTCTGCACAAGATTGTGGCCGGAGGGACGGACAAGAGCTATGGTATTCACGTGGCTAAGTTAGCGGGGATTCCAAAAACCATTCTCGAAAGAAGTAAAGAAATTCTGGCTGAGCTTGAAAACACGTTTCAAAAAGAAACCGGCGGCGAAAAATTTACAAAGCAGAGGACGAAAGAGCCTGAAACTGCTATGCTTTTCGACCAAAAAGAAAAAGACGTTCTCGAAAAAATCAAGAGTCTTGATGTAAATAATCTTACGCCGATTCAAGCTATCAATTTACTTAATGAAATTAAAGACTTTCTGAAAAAACAATAGCTTATTGCATTTATTGGCTTGTTTGTTATTATTATAGCATTGCTGGAAGGAGCAAAATATGTATTGTCAAAAATGCGGTGCTGATAATCTCGAAAATGCGGCTATATGCCAAAGCTGCGGCGGAGTGTTCGTTTATAGTAAACCAATCAAGACGAGCGGTATGGCCATTACTTCAATGATATTGAGCATAAGTACTTTTGCGCTTCTTGGCGTCTTCGGTATCGTATGGATAATAGCACTTGTATTCGGAATTATCTCTCTTAACAGGATCAATAAATCCGGCGGACAGCTTCGCGGCAAAGGATTTGCTATTACAGGTATCGCAACATCATCGGCGGGGCTGGCGGTTCTTTTAACAATCATCGGTGTGCTTTTGTTTATTAATTCCGCCACGACTTTTTCACTGCACAAAAAATTGAAAACTCTGGAAGATAGTAAGTTGCCTGAAATGGCAGGGATGGTACAGATTATTTACAACGGCAGTGACCCCAATAGCAATTGTGCTGCTCCTCTGTTTACACCAGAACAACTCCAGACTGAATCCGAAATCATTGGTAAAATTGAGTGCAGGTCAGAAATCGGCAAACCTGTTGTTGTACAATGGAAATTCACCGGTGAAGAAGACGGCCTGGAACTTTATGATTTTAGTATAACAGCAGTTGTCGATGATGACAAAACCGCATTAATTGAAAAATGGATTGAATATGACGGCAGTGAAGAGATTGTTTACAAAGATAAAACGATGAAGATTGCTATTTCTCAACAGGAATAGTATTAGCGTTTCTTGAAAGCCTGTTTGAAGGTCGGCAGCATATACAGAAAAACAAAAATCACAAGGCAAATCAGACATGCGGTTTTTATATGTTCACGTAACATTAATTTCCAAAGAAAATTAACTTTATACGGCCATAGCGGCTTTACGTCGTAATGATAAAAACCATCAATTAAAACATGCAGCCAAACTCCGAGAACGCCTGAAATAAGCATTTTTTTAAAATCCGATTTGTAATTTATTCTGAGGAGGTTCATGCCGAAATTCATAACCGGCTTGAATAAAAAAGCTACGAGTCCCCACGCGGCGCCAACTAAAGCTCCGATAAGAAAAGTATGTGCATACCTGTGAATGGGCCAGCCGAGATTGAAATGACTTACTGCTAATACTTCAAAATCGACGATTACATTTGCGAGCACGAACACCGGAAAATCTATCCATTTGCGGAAGACGTATCCGATTAAACCCGATGGTCCAAAATGATAAGGCGTAATAGGCAATTTAACTGCTTTAATAAATTATAATATAGTATATAGTACTTAAAATTCGTAAATAGGTTCCAGGAATTATAAGTATGAAATTGAGAATAGCAATAGTTTCTGATATTCACGCGCCTGGCAGCGCTGAAAATCCGGAATTGCGAGGCGAACTTGCGGAAAGTTTGCTGCTTAGAGCCATAAATCGGTTCAATAGATGGATAAAACCAGATGCCGCAATAATTTGCGGGATTTAGTAGATGGCGGCGACAGCCAGATGGCGCGGGATTGGCTGCCGAAGATACATCAAATTCTTGATAAACTGGCTTGCCCATATATCGCAGTTCGCGGAAATCATGACCCTTCGGCAGAATATTTCTACAGTGTTTTCGAACGCAAAGACCAATTTGATATCAGCGGAGTTCGTTTTCTTATTTTTGATGACCCCGAGCAGCCGGGATTTTGCGCAAGCAGAAGTGGCAATCAGATTAGTCGGTTCAAGTCGGCAAGAGCTAATTTCAACGGACCAATTATCAGCCTTCAGCACGTTCCTTTATTTCCGCCCGGGATGTCGGAATCGCCATATAATTATATAAACGCAGAGCAGATAATCGCCGAAATGAAAAAATATAACATTTTGATGTTCATTTCAGGCCATTACCACAAAGGTATCGGGCACATTCATTCACAGGGAATAAATTTTATCGCATCTCCCGCGGTTTGTGTTTTGCCGTTCAAATATATGATTATCGATATCGATGATGAAAAAGTAACTGCCGCAGTTGATAATCTTCAAATACCGTCGGAACTTGGTCTTATTGACCGGCACGTTCACACGCAGTTTGCGTACTGTTCAGAAAACATGGATGTTGCTTCGATTTTGAAAATATACAAGGATTTCGGATTGGCGGACGTTGTTTTCACGGAGCACAGTGGACAGCTTTATTTCGACAAAGATTCATTTTGGACAGGCCAGTGTTATGTAAAAGGTCTTGTCGGTATAGAAGAAAATGTAAATAGGATGCCTAAATATTTCGAATTGATTAAGAAAAATAATGTTCCCGCTGAATCTATAGGGCTTGAAGTTGATTTTGATTATGCAGGCAGGCCAATGATAAGAGCCGCCGATAGGGCAAAAGCGAGATTTTTCATAGGCTCAATTCACAAGTTGGAGGAGATGTGGAAAGAGCCGGTCGATTGGAAATTGGTCGAAGAGGAATATCTTCGCAGGACACAAGCTATTCTGGAAAACGGCGTAAATGTGCTCGCTCACCCGTTTCGTATGTTTCATAGGTCGGGAAGCGGGGTAAAGCGGGATTTGTTTGAAAAAGTTATTAAAATGCTCAGGCAGAGCAAAACTGCCGCCGAGGTGAATTTTCACAGTCAGGAGGCTGAAGCGGAATTTGTGGAGATGTGTATCAATTCCGGCGTTAAACTGTCACTTTCGAGCGATTGCCACAATATGTACGAAGTTGGCGAACTTTGGCCGCATTTGAAAATGCTCGAAAAAATCGGTGTCACAAATAATGATTTCAGCAGGATACTTTTGTGATTGATTATTTGGTTTAATGCCGATAAAACTTTTAACGTGAAAATACCGATTGAGAACAAAACTTTTGCGAATATGACAGTCTGCCTTGCTGTAACGCTTATGGCTTTGGGGGCCTGTTTTGTCTTCAGCGCAAGCGCCAGAATTGATATCGAATACGACCTTACAAAATTTTACACATATCCGGAGTTCAGACAGGCATTATTTTTCATATTATCGATTTTCTTAGTATTTATCATTAGTTTAGTTGATTATCGTAAATTATCTCTCGGCAAAGGCACTTTAAAAAGCTGGCTTAAAAACCCTTCGGTTTATCTACTGGTAATCAGCATTATAATGTTGATTGTGGTTTTGATTCCCGGAATAGGAGTTACCGTAAATAATGCAAGACGTTGGCTGAGGGTGGGAGTTGGTCCTATAACTTTGAACTTTCAACCGTCGGAATTGGCAAAATGGGCAATGGTTTTGTTTTTGCCGGCAGTTTCAGTAATGGCTGGGAAAAACCTTCGGAGTTTTTTCAAAGGATTTATGCCTCTTTTGATGCTCATAGGCATAGTGACTTTGCTAATCCTTAAAGAGGATTTCGGCACGGCATTATTTGTGGCAATTCTCAGTCTGACAATTATTTTTATGGCAGGCGGTAAATGGTGGCATTTCATTACGCCTTTACCTGTTTTGGCGGCTGCTTTTGCACTTGCGATACTTTCATCACCAGAAAGAATGGAAAGAATAAAATCTTTCACTCAGCCGGGTGATTCGACCGCACAAACCAGCGGTTATCAAATCAGGCAGTCTCTTATCGCTGTTTCGACAGGGGGCTTGCTGGGCAAAGGACTTGGCGGAGGAATCAGCAAGTACGGACATTTGCCGGAAGATACGACTGATTTTATTTTTGCGATAGTCGCAGAAGAGCTTGGTTTTGTCGGAGTATGTTTTCTGATATTGCTGTTTATTCTGTTCCTGATTATGGGAATAATAATTATCCAAAGATGCCCTGACGATTTCGGCAAGCTGCTTGCATTTGGAATTACTTTTACGATTTGTTTGCAAGCAGTTGTGAATCTTGGAGTTGTAACGCGGCTTTTGCCGACAAAAGGAATCGCACTGCCGTTTATAAGCGCAGGCGGAACGCATCTGCTTTTGACGGCGGCAGCAGCCGGGATTCTTGCATCTGTTGCCAGGAGAAGTTAATTTTATTTTATTTAGTTTTAGGTTTTTTATGACACATATTTATTTTGCGGGCGGCGGTACAGGCGGGCATCTTTACCCGGCTCTTGCGGTTGCGCAGGAGCTTTTAAATACAGAACCAAATTGCAAAATTACTTTTTTCTGCAGTCAAAGACCGATTGATGCAAGGGTACTTGGAGTGACGGGGCATCGATTTATCGCGTTACCAGTCGGCGGATTTTCAGGGAATCCAATAAAATTCTTAATGTTTTTGAAATCAGTTTTTGCTGCGAAAAAAATCGTAAAAAAAACTATCCTGGATGACAACAATGAAAAATCAATAATGTTCAGCGTAGGAGGATTTGTTTCGACCGGCGCTGTTCTGGCGGCAAGAAGTTTAAATATCCCTGTCGCGATGCTCAATATTGATTCAATTCCCGGCAAAGCGAACAGCTTTTTGGCACGATATGCTAAAGATATTTTCGTTCAATTCACCAAAACGAAGAATTATTTCGGATTGAACAATAAAAAAGTAATTGTTACAGGCTGCCCGCTTCGGAAAGAATTTTTTAATCCCGACATTTCCGGAACTGTGGAGTCATTGGGGCTTAGTCCAAAAAAGAAAATTCTTCTTGTTACCGGAGCGTCCGGCGGCGCACTAAATATTAACAACGTTATTGGCTATCTGCTTGACAGGCTGGATATTTTTAATGCGAGTTGGCAGATTGTTCATTTGACGGGCATTGCTCATTATGATGCGGTCCGAGCATTGTATAGGCAATGTGATATAAGTCATAAAATACTTGATTATTGCGACGATATGCCGGGGCTGCTTTCTGCTGCGGATTTGGTTATCGGCAGGGCAGGCGCTATGAGCGTAGCGGAATTTGCGGCATCATGTACGCCCGCGATTTGCCTGCCATATCCTTATCATAAGGATATGCATCAAAGGCTTAACGCAAAGTTTCTGGTAGATGCCGGCTGTGCAGCGATTGTCGATGATTTATGCGATACGGAAAAAACTGCGGCGAAATTATGGCCTGTGCTTTGTGAAATTATGAGTAATGACGAAAAACGCGAGAATATGAGGCAAAAATGCGCCGCAATAGCAAATCCTGAAGCAGCAGCGGCGATTGTACGAAAAATACTGAGTTATTAAAAAAAACGATATTTTATTTGCAATCGTTTTTGGTGAACATAAAATATATATAAACGTACTTATTAAAAAAAGGCGAGTAAAGGATTATGTTTTTGTCTAACCCGGTGAAATTAAATATTAAATATTTTACAGCATCGCTTCTGTTGATGCTGTTTTTGCCTGTATTATTATTTTCAGCTCCGGATAACGTCGAAAATAAAAACGATAATCAATTGAAAATTAACCATTGGACTTTGTCCAATTCTACCGACGAACAAATCAGAATTTCCACTGCTGTGGAACTTTTAGAAAGCACTTCACCACACGCCAGACAAATTCTGCTTGATGCTTTAGGGACGAACGATAATTTCGCAGCGGCAAGTTCGGTCTGTAAAGCGATAAGCAGATTTAGAAGTTCATCCAATCTGATTGTAAAAAAAGAAGATTTTATTCAGCCTTTGATGAATCTAATCAAAGGTCAAAGCACCGAAACCGCCCGTCTTGCGGCACAGGCAACATTGATTTACAACTATAGAGAAATAAAGCAGCATCTTGAACAGATAATCAAAAATAATGAAACGACGGACCTGGCAAAAAAAAATGCAGTTTATGCGTTTCAAATTCGGCCGGACAGAGAAACTGTATTGCAGTTGATCGCTTTGATGGACAGCAATAATGCAGTTGTATCTTCGGCCGCTGTTGAAGCATTGCAGGAATGGATGCCGATAGGTTCCGACAGAGAAAAATGGCAGAATATTCGCAAAGACATTGAAAGAGGAAAACTTGATATTATTCGTGAGAGATTACTTTGCGGTCAGGATAAAATCCGAAAACTTAACGAAGAAGTAATCAAATGGCAGAAAAAATATTTAACTTCGCTGGACAATATTTATCTGGCAATGGCCGATGACAGCGTTCGCGCAAAATTCGTAGCCGAGAACCTGACATTCGAACAAAGCTCCGTTAAATTGTGGGCTATTGAAAAAATCAATATGTGGCAGAAAAGCGGCAAACTGCTGCCTATAGACGTATTGCAAAAACCTCTTGTAGCTCTTGTATCAGATTCTGACCCGCTGGTAAGGCTTGCGGCGGCTAAATTATTGGGACTGCTGACAAATATTAATTCGGCAGACGCACTGCTCGAGCAGCTTAAAGCCGAGACACTTCCGGAAGTTAAAACTGAAATTCTCGTATCACTTGGACACGTATGTAATTTTGCGCTGTCTCCAGGTTCCGATGTGCAGATTAATCCGAAAGTAAGAATTGAAACTTTAAAAAATGCTGTCGCTTTTTTCAAAGATGAAAATCCTGTTGTCTCGGCAGAAGTTATTCGAAATCTGCTTTTGCAGAATGGGCTTGAAGCGTCGCATGTGAAACCATACATGGAATTTATCGCTGCAAATTATGTAAAAGCACAGAATGAGCAGGTCAGGATTCGTCTGCTTGAAGAAATGGAAAGACTTTGCGGAAATGACAGTTTCTATAGAGCGTCAGCAGGTGAAGTATTCAGAAGCATATTCTTGAAAGCCGCTGAAGATAAAAGCGATCTTATTGCAGCCCCGGCCGTTACCGGTCTTCTCAAAATAGATCAGGCCGGTTCTTT
>MHXZ01000041.1 GCA_001825665.1 Planctomycetes bacterium GWF2_41_51
GGGAAATACGGATGCAGCCAAGCTCGCTCGTTTGGTTGCCGCTTGCATCACGATAGTACTGTTCTGCATAAATCCAGAAGCGGGCAAGCAATTCATTGATTAATATCAGTTGCCGATGTATCAGGCTGTTTGCCATTGGCAAGCCATTCTTGCTGACGACATACACTCCTGCCTTCTGCTCCTTCATTTCTTCTCAAGTAGTCAGAACATCAGAGGTAAAACTAATTCAAGGACAAAATAGCTCGGATGCAAACGTACAGAGGGCTGTTGAGGCCTTGGAGAAGATGTGGGTTTGGGAAAATTGTTCAAATTTAACAGATTGCTAAGTCTTTAGCTTGACAGCAAATTTATAGTCTGGAAATAGTACTATATATCCGTTTTTCATCCGTTATCAATTTTGCATATAGTTCATTCCGCCTTTATCCTTGACATCAGCCCATGTAGGAAAATTCTTTGGTGTGGGTTGTTCATCACTTAATTCCCATACATCAGGATATTCGTTAGCTTTCAGAACCATTAATAAAGTTTTAATTCAAGAGTTCACAATCTCAGTTAGCAACTCCTTGGCTTTGTCGAGATTCATCTCTAAATCGCTTACTAAAAAAATCTTGTCTTTTATCTTCTTTGCAATTTTTTTGGCTTTTCTTCCATTGCCAGCCAAATAATAGAAATGGCAAATCTTAAACTGTAAAGAGATTGGTTTAGGTTTAAGCCTTACCTTCAAATACCACTCTAACGTCTTGTCATATTCTTTTTTATCATAATATATATTACCTTTGAATTCTAAAGCATAGTTGTTATTTGGTTCATTCAATAAGATTTCATCAATCAGACGTTCCGCTTCCCGACGTTCACCTTTGAAATATTTGGCATAGGCAAGATGTCGTCGTGCATCACTATCTTTGGGATTCTCATTCAAAACCTTTTTAGCTAATTCTTCCTTTTCGTCAAGATTATCTGTAGCTGCCGCTAGACTCATCAGATTTGAATGTGAAGGGTTTAGTTTTACTGCTTCGTGTATCAACTTAAGACTTTCTTCCTTTTCTCCAAAAAAATCTAAAGCGATACCAAGAAGAGACAGGTAAATATATTCCGGCATATTACCTTTTGTTAACCGGCTTGCAATATCAATTAAATGTCTGTTTTTCTTAGCAATCGCTGCCAAGATAGTTGCCAATAAAGTGTAATAACTTGGACTTTCATTTTCCAACCAGATAGCTTTTAACCTTCTGATTCTATAACTCCTTAACTGTTTTATCCATTCAGAAGGAGCCAAAGCAATTTCTTCTTTCATAAGCTTGCGAGGTAAGAAATTAAATTTTTGTTTCATACTACTTCTCGGACTAAGCAAGTGCAGAAGGTCTGTATAATGCGTTTCATAGGGGCTACGCCCCTGTTTTCAAAAAAGTGTAAAAGAACAAAGAGCAAAGAGTTACTGAAAATCCAGAAAGAGAAGGACTCAACGACAAACCCGAAATCCGTAATAGCCGTACATGTCGTTCGGGTAGTCGAAGTTACTGAACGAGACAGTACAGTTGCTGACGCTATAGAGCCAGCAACCGCCGCGGATAACGCGAGAGATATCGAAGACTGTGCTTGTCCACTCATAGACATTTCCTGCCATATCACACATCCCATAACCATAAGTTCCAAAAGCACCAACAGCGGTTGTGCCATTTGGATGCATCGAATTATAATAGTTAGCAATGCTGTTGTTTATTGTAGTGCCGCAACCATAGGTGTAACTGCCGTTATAGTCAGCTACTGCTTGCCATTCCCATTCGGTCGGGAGCCGCCAGCCGTAATAGTTACAGAAAGCTGTTGCTCCATACCAGCTTATATAAGTAACAGGATGGTTCCCAAAGCCAGAATCAACCGTGAACGAGCTACCTGACCAGTTAATTCTTGCCGCTCCGCCGTAAGTGGCTCCATTGGAAGTATCACCGGCACCAGCAAGATAATAATAGTTCCTACCGGAATAAGAACCGCTAGCCCCTACGACATAGCTGCCGCTGATGGTTATATCACCTGAAGCATAGGCGGCGTTGAGATACTGACAATACTGAGCATTGGTGGTCTCATATTTGCTCATTTCTCCGATAAAGCCCTCATGGCCGGGAACACCTGTGTCGCTAATAGCGACCCAACTTATATCAGGCTCAGGTATCCCCTCATCCAGCCATTGTTCAGCAAACTTGGCAAAATCTGCAAAGCCAACTTGGCAGTCACCCGTAAAATCCATTGATGGGCATGCAGCAAAAGATGGAACTGTTATGAAACTAATAAGCATAATTAAAAATATTTTATTCATTTTTCCTTCCTCCAAAAAAATTCTATAAGATTATTTCTTTCTTCTAAATGCTAATAGACCTAAGCCCAAAAACGACAATGTTGCAGGCTCTGGAATAGCAGCCGCTAAATGCTCTGGTCTAAATGCCTCGGACGGACTCATTGATAGGCTTTGATTCATTAAAGTCTCGCCATTGCCGCCCCACGATTCGGCAGATGGTCTTGTCGTCCATAATAGGTAGAACCATCTGATGCTATATACAAACTGAAGCGTTCTACCCCCGTGGTGAATTGAAAAGCAGGAATTGCTATTGTAAATGGATTTCCATCAATTGTGTATGACATCTGACCTTGAGGACAGGAATCAATTGCGTTTAAACCATTTGAGTTAAAATTTAAAACAAGATAGTTGCTGGGGCCATTATAATTAAGGGGACGATTGTTTGTTCCAATTAAACTCCAATAATTTTGATTATGATATTCCCATGCCAATTCAGCAATATCTGTTTGCTTTCCTATAAGGTCAATTATCATAAAATGGTAGTTTACATTCGGTAATGCTGCTATACCGCTGACTCCGGAATTCACTGATTTGGGAGTAGAAGAAACGGCCTGAGCGAATACCGTTGATAACAGTAAGATTGTTGTAGAACAGATAGCTAATTTCTTCATTTTCTCGTCCTGCCAAAAATTAATCGAAGTTAATCTTTCTTCTTAATGTTAATAGACCTAATCCGAGAAGGGAAATAGTTGCGGGTTCAGGGATAAAGATTTTGCCCATATCATACATAACAAAATATTCATCAATCATGTACATAATAACATTGACCGAATTTATACCTGAAGCAAGGTTTACATTAGCAGTAAGCCATTCGCCATCATCATATGGCCAAGGTCGGGAATCTATCATCGCCCAAAGCTCACCTTGACCAAAATAAGGAAAATCTGGTAACAATTCTTCATTAGTACAGGCGAAACATGAATCAAGAGGGGCATCTGTTCCTCTTTGAAAATTACTCAACTGCCCTTTAGTTGAGTTAATAGCGAGTCCAATATACACTATTCCGCCATTTTGTACAAATACTGAAACTTTTTCTGTATTGGCATTGTAGGTCCCAGTAACTATTGGCATTGCAGTACTTAAGGATGTTACGAAGATAATTAACAACAAAAATAGAATCTTCTTCATTTTCTTTCCTATTAAATTAATTTATTTTTTTCTTAATGCTATTAGACCTAAGCCAAGAAGTGAAAGGGTCGTGGGTTCTGGGATAGGTACACTTACAAACGATTCATAGCCATTTGAAAACTCACAGTAAAATCCAATTCTGAAAGCACCTGTGTTGATAGCATTTTCAATTCCGTACGAACCTGTAATTACATTTGTACTTAACTTTAAATAAAGAGTTTGGCCGCCGTGAAGACCATACGCCGGGCTTGATGTATCTGGTATCCTCCCTATTCAAAATCATTATGAAATAACGGTGTAACGTTGGAGTACCCCGGAAGCGACTGCTGTGGCGACGTAATAAAATCAAAAACCATACTATAATAATTCAAGTCCCACATCCCAGCTCCTACATAGTGAATATCACTTGGTAAATCCAAAACAATCCTCTTTACAGTCATTGACGAAGAGCCGCTATTATGAAATCTAAAGAAAATGCTGGTAGGTGTACCGCTTGGCCATCGGCTATAATCTATATTATCAGTTGTTGTTTCAAACCAGATTCCATTCTCGCCTGCCAAAGAATTTGCGATATTGTTGTTTGTTATACTCTGTACATGATGAGTATGCCAATTAACAGCATAAATTGTGTTATTGCCTAAACTACTCAAAATGAACAAAATAAAAATCAATTTGGAATTCTTCATTTTCTTCTCCTTAAAAAATTAGTATTTCTTTCTTCTTAATGCCAATAGACCCAACCCCAAAATCAAAATCATCGTTGGCTCTGGAATAGGGTAAAATCTATTTCATCCAAACCATTCATTTCCGCAATATCAATATAATTATAAGTTCCATTTTGAAGAAGTTTGATGTGACGAATTTTCAAACGTACCACCTCAAAATCAGGAAAATATAACGTTTGCGGAAGTGGTTCAGCCGCAGAAAATGTGCTTGCATCATAATCTTTAAGTTCAAGCGAAAACACATAAGGATTTACAGGCGGGCTATAAGCTGACCAAGAATGGTACAATCGAAAACTATCTATAATTTGTCCATCTCTAAGATAATTATTCTCAACACCGCATCCGGCATGTTCAAAATAGCCTCGGCTGTCGTTATAATTTCGATAAAAAATGTTAGGGCCAAGCTGAAGCGACCAAGAATAAATGTTGTAGTTGCACAGTGTGCGTGGTTTTGCGTTGTTGGCAGAAAGCCATCCACTCGAAGTGTCATATGTAAATTGTCCAAAGATTTGCTGACTGTTATATGTTCCAGACGGCAATTCGGATTCCATGCCCGGTAGAACTCTTAGTGGTGCGTTCCATTGTATAGTCACCAGTTTGGGGCAGATGTATAATTTACCAATGGAACTAAAATACACAATAAAACGCTTAAGTTTTTCATTGTCTCTTCCTTCCAAAAAAATATTTTATTTCTTTCTTCTTAAAGCTATTAAACCTAAGCCGAAAAGGCAAAGGGTTGTGGGTTCGGGGATTACAGCAATTCGAAAACCAGTAAACATGCCTTCATAAGTATCGTTATTATAGCGTTGATTGGACGCAGCAAGTCCCGCAGAACCGGAACCGCTCCATGCTCCACCGCAAATATAAACAACTCCACGAACAGGATAAGCTGTTTCATTCCATTCCCAGACATTGCCCATCATATCAAATGTACCATTCTGTTCCTGTAAGCCCATACCAACATTCCACGGTGATGAATAAATACTGTAACAAGCTTCACTTGTTGAAGGTATTGTATTTGTTCCATTGGCATAAAGTGTATAGCTACTACCGTCTGATTTGTAATAAGCAGCTTTATACCATTCATTTATAGTCGGGAGGACATAAACTTTGCCGTAAGTCTGCTGTGCTGTTTCGCGATTGATACCTTGAAAGTTACCGGGATTAGTGTTATTACCACTGAATTGATATGCACCTTTGCTCTTGTCGCCGCTTGTTAGATAATTGCAAAATTGAATGGCCTCGTACCAACTTATATTATTAACCGGCTGCTGAGAACCGGTGAAATATGGACTACCATCATAAGCCCCATGCGTATTGCCTGTAGGAACGCCGACGGCTGTGATAAAATTATTCCACTGGTCATTAGTTATTTCATATTTGCCAATACGATAATTATAGCCAACCGCCCCCCAGCCGGGAGTGCCGTCAATATCAGCAACATTACCTGCATGGTAGATATTTACGAAGTCAATGCTAATGCCCCTGATAACATCTGCGGAACATAAATTAGAAATGAGAACTATCCCAACAAATATAACAATCTTTTTCATCTTCCTACCTCCTAAAAAATAATTATAGAATTTCTCTGTATTAGATTAGTTAGGGAAATGAAAACTTTTCTCCGCCTCCCAGCAGTTAAAGCCTCATTTACAAACAAAGATATATTCTATTCTCTTTTATGAGTTATTCAAGTTAAAAGTGATTTTCTAAAAGAATTGACTCTGAACCTTCTTCTCTTCTCTCCTCAAATAATCATATAAAAATAGACTGTCAGAGCACTACCTAATTACTAAAAGTGGGGTAAAGCCGGACGCTGGAACCTAAATTGAGTGAGTTATATACCTATAAAAACATTAAAAAACTTGATTTTTGAAGCAGAAATGAAGATTTTTTAGTGGGCGGTACAGGACTTGAACCTGTGGCCTCCTGCGTGTCGAGCAATGCCCGTTTCAAATTCCTGTTTTTTAGCATTTTGTCGTAACTCATTTAACAACAATGAGCTACATTTCTCGACTAATTGCAAGTTGTTTCTGAAAAGCTTTGCATTTATTGCGTGGGATTGCATCTATTGCGTGTAATTACGCGCGCAAAGAGTAGACTACTTCTGGACAACAGAGGTGAGAATTAGAAAACATATCGGTTGTGTCATCGAATTTTGATGTGATCTGGTGATTATTGTTGAATCATTTAAAACATTTTCATATTTTAGCTACCTTCAATCTGTTTTTTCAGCCTGCGGCATGTATTACAATTCTTCTGCTGTCATTAACTTCAAAACACCAAAACCTGTTGTCGCTCTAATCAGAAGACTATCGTGATTATTAAACCACTGTCTGCCAAGGCACGTCTTTATCTTCTGATATTGCTGAACCTGTATCCGCTGGGCAAGCATTGAAAACGGGCCATCATATTCGAAACTGGGAACGATGTCGTCTTTTGACTGATATAGCAATTTTAAACGCCTGCCTCATCACCGAAAACATATTAAGACTGACAGGCACATACATATTCGCCTCCCATGGATCAAAAAAGATACCATACATTTCGGGCGCAAAATAATATTAATTTTTGGAACTAAATCCTGTATTAAGATAAATATTTCTATTTCCGCAAATCTTTAATCGTCTGGCGAATCACACCGCATCCTTCGATAAGTGCATCTTTGGTTATACACAGAGGCGGAGCTATTTTAACACAGCCGCCGCCAAGGCCCACCGGTGCAAATAACAACAAACCTTTTTGGAAACAAGAATAGATAATATTCCAAGCTAAATCATAATCCGGCTCTTTTGTGCCTTTCTTTATCATTAGTAAACCGCCGACCAAACCTTCAGCAGGGGCAAAACCGACAACATCAGAAAATTCTTTCTGTATCGATGCAAGCTCACTTTTCAAAGTTTTGCCAAGCTCCGCGGCATTTTGCACGAGCTTCTCTTGTTCAATTAATTTGATGTTTGCCAAAGCGGCCGAGCAGCAGATAGGATTTGCCGAATGAGTGCTTGTCATTTCGTTCGGACCATAAAGCTCCATAACATCTGCTCTGCCTATAACGCCGCTAATTGGAAGCGAGCTGCTGAACCCTTTGCCCATACAGAATAAATCTGGATCAATGCCGTAATGCTCGAACCCCCACCATGTTCCGCATCTGCCGAAGCCTGCCTGAACTTCATCGAAGCAAAGTAACGCCTTGTGAGCATCGCACCAATTCCGAAGTTTTTGGGCGTATTCTTTCGGCATAAAGTTAGGACCAATACCCTGATAAGTTTCGCTGATAACGCCTGCGACATTGTCAGGATTTATTTTCAACTTTAAAAGAGTCTCTTCAAACAAATCGAAACTTATATTCTCATTTCTAAAGCCGTCCGGGAAAGGAACATGAACAATTTCAGGATCGAGATTTTTTATCCAGGCCCTGCCGCTGCCCAGCGCTCCCATCTGCTGCGAACCAAGAGTTCGGCCGTGGAATGAATCCATGAATGAAACGATGATGTTTTTTGCATCCGAAATGCTTCTGCCGTAAGTTCTCATCAGTTTCAATGCGCATTCCGTCGATTCGGCGCCGGTGCTCAGGAGAAATACTTTATTGAGTTTTTTTGGAGAAATATCAACAAGCTTTTGTACCAAATCAATACGCGGCTGATTTGCAAAACAGTAAGTTGTGAGTAAAGGCTTAGATGCCTGTTCAATAATCGCATCTGCGATTTCTTTGCGGCCGTGACCGGAGTTGGTAATGAGAACGCCTGACGAAAAATCGAGCCATTTATTTCCATAAGCATCGAAAACATTAATGCCCTCCGCGTGGTCCCAGATAATCGGAAGCTGTCCCCGCATACTGCGAGCTTCAAACTGGCGCAGTCTGTTTAATTGTTCAATCGTTTGATTATTCGGGATTTTACCAGAAATTTTTCTATATTTAGTTTCTACAGGTTTTACATCAACCGACTCAAGTGGAAATTCCTTTGCCATCTCTAAATAATGCCTTTCTTATATTAGTTTTTAAGTTTTACTCCGGCGTTTCTGCCGTAAATAATTTCAACTTCCTTACCATCATTCAATATAGAAAGCCTTCCCGCTTCCATTACAAGTTCGTTATAGGAACTATTGGCGGGAGTAGCCATAACACCATGTTCATCAAACTCCTTTATGAGTTTTTGTCTCTGTTGCAAATCCATGCCGAGACATTTACATATATTTTTAGTAATAAATTCAATTGAGCGGTAACCATATCCTACAGGAGTAAGACCGCCGTCGCCTAAGTCGATATATTTAAAATAATCGGGACTCGGCTCGTTATAATATTTGTTCGATGTGCGTTCATCTTTTACGGCATAACAATATTCAAGACCCCTGTATTGATCGTTATGTACGAGCATTGCGCTTCTATTGTCGCCGGCGCAATACATTCTTAAACCCTGGAAATTACCTCCCGGCCCATCATCCGGATAACCCATAATATCAGTTACATGCAGGCAGGCGCCATTTTCCCAGATTACCCTGCCATCCGTCCACAGATAACCTTCTTTGCCGTTCGGATATTTATCCTTTATGCCGTACACCGAAACAGACTTCGGTAAAAGACCCGTTATAAAATGTACCTGATCGATATAATGACATCCGACATAAGTAAACATATCCGAATTTTCGCAGGTACACCAATTCTGAAAATTAGAATGCCTGTAATAATAAGGTTCGTTCATTTCGGCATGTCCGATTTTAAATTCGCCGAACAATCCTTCTCTGTATTGTCTGCGGGCGATTAATGCGCGGTCGTCAAGGCGTTTGTGGTATTCAACTCCTATAACAAGGCCTTTTTCAAACGCTTCTTTTTCAATTTCAATCGCCTGATTATATTTCAATACCAGCGGCTTTACGCACATTATATGCTGGTTATTAGCTATAGCTTCCTTCAAAACCATATAATGAAGCTGGTCAGGCATTGCGACTATTACAATGCTGTGTTCCGGTAATTCGGCAATTGCCTTTTTAAACAAGTCCGGCTGATTTAGAGTGGGGTCGCTGTCAAGTGAAGGCAAAGCATTAAAGTTATGTCCCGGAAATGCTTTTTTTAAATCTTCATCCTCGGCAAGAATTTTTAGCGGCGCGCTGTTTAAAGCACATACGCTTACATCCCCGACAAGTCCCTGTCTTTGCAGATGATAAACACTCGGCAGTATCTGCACCTGCGTTATCATTCCCCCGCCAACTATTAATACCTGAGGCTTATTCATTAGTAATCCTTTCAATTTATTACGGTAGCGCACCCATTGCATATGTCGCTTCAACCACTCTGCTCACTGCCATATCCATTGCTGCCTGACGCATTGTTAAATTATTCAGCTTTGAATAATTATAGACATCATTAAACCTGCTGACAATTCGATTGTTCAGTCTGCTGTTAACTTCTTCAAGTGTCATCTGCTCACGCTGCGTCTCCTGTGTATATTCAAGATAAGAAACAAAAACACCGCCTGAATTGCATAAAATATCCGGTATGATGAATATTTTCTTCTTATCAAGAATTTCATCCGCATCGGGCGTTGTCGGCGAATTCGCTCCCTCGGCTACTAATTTTGCTTTTATTTCATTTGCTATATCAGACGTTATTACAGACTGTGTGGCGGCCGGCACAAGAATATCACAATTACAGGTAAGCACATCTTCGTTAGTGCAATCTTTTGCGGAAGGATAACCATATACTTGTCCGCAATCTTTTACAAAATTCATCAGATGTTCTATGTTAATTCCTTCCTCATCTATAACCCCGCCTGTAACATCTGAAACTGCTATGATTTTTGCTCCAAGTTCCGAGAGAACCATTGCCGCTATTGAACCGACATTGCCGAATCCCTGCACAGCAATACGAGATTTCTTTATATCAAGACCAAGCTTCTCGCATGCCGCAACGATTGTATATGCAACGCCCCTTCCTGTTGCTTCTTTCCTGCCTAATATCCCGCCTATTATTACAGGTTTACCAGTAACGTAACAGCCGTCAGTTACAGATTTACCCCATGAATAAGCGAGGCAGTCTCTGATATGACCCATATCGGTTTCATTTGTTCCCATATCCGGCGCAGGTACGTAAACTTCGGGACCGATATGCCTCATCGCACCTCGTGTAAATGAACGGATTATTATTTCCTTATCCTCTGCCGTAATTTTAGATGGATCAAAGCATATACCCGATTTGCCCCCGCCGAAAGGTACACCTATCAGGGCTGTTTTCCACGTCATTTCCATTGACAATCCCTGAATATCGTCCATCGTAACATTTGGAGACATCCTGATACCGCCCTTCGCCGGGCCAAGTGCATCTCTGTGCCGGACAATAAATGCCTTGACTTGCATATGTTTATTACTGCTTAAAGTAGGATTTAATGTTATTTCTATTTTTTCCTTCGGCTCGAGAAGTCGTTTAAACATTTGCTCTTCAAGATGGAGTCTTTCCGATGTTTGTTCCAAATTTAATCTTGCAGTTTTCAAAATTCCGTACACTTGTTTTGTTGACATTGTTTTTCCCCTTAAGATTTAACACTTTCTAAAATATCATTCAGATGGTTAGCAAGAATTTTGACACCGGCTTTTTTTTGTTTATTTTTTATCGCGGCATAAATTTTCTTGTGATATTTCATCGCTTTTTCTTCTTCGCCTTCGTGAACGCTGGTATATACCTGTGAATACTTAAGATATTCGGATATCGACTCGAATGCGGTTACAAGAACCTTGTTCTCGCTCGCTGAAACAACGGTCTGATGAAACAGCATATCATATTTAAGAAATTCAGGTAAATCGTCAATTGACTGTTCCATCTTGATAATATGATTTTTTAAAATAGCTATTTTATCCTTACCCGCTTTTTCACAGGCAAGCGCAACTGCCGGTATCTCTATTATTTTGCGGGCATTGACGATATCGTGCAGGCTTATGTTTTTGAAATTTGGAGGCAAAATTCCCTTCGGCAGCTTTTTATCGGAATATTTTTTTATATAAATACCACTTCTTGGAACAATTTTAACAACTCCCATGCTATCCAAATCGGCAAGACCCTGCCGCAGCGTCCCCCTGCTGACCCCGAGCTGTTCGCATAATTTCCTTTCCGCAGGCAGTTTCCTTTCGGGGCGATAAACGCCGGTAGATATCAGCGATATCATTTTTCGAACAACTTTTATGCCTAATAATTCTTTATCCATATCAAATCCCAGCAATCTGGTACAATTAATATACCAGAAATATCATTTGATTGTCAAGTGATAGTTAAAAAAATATATTTGCCTGAAAAACAATATTTGGTATAATCATTGTACCAGTTAAATAATATTAAGGAAATAATTTAATGAAATTAATAGACCTCCAGGTCAATGGATATATGGGCGTGGACTTTTCAAGCCCGCAGCTAAGCGAGTCTGATTTTGTTATGGCTTGCTTAAAAATAGTAAAACACGGCGTAACAGCTTTTTTACCAACATTAATCACAAGTTCGGAAAAGCTGTACAAGAGAAATCTTCCCATAATTGCAAGGGCTTCAAACAGACCCGAATTAAGAAAACATATTCTCGGCATTCACGCTGAAGGACCTTTCATTTCCAATTTGCCCGGTTCTGTCGGCGCTCATAACCCAAAATGGACAAGAGAACCGGACATAAATTTTTTAAAAAAGATGCATGATTGGGCCGAAGGTAAAATAAAAATCCTCACCATTGCAGCAGAATTGCCCCGCTCCGCGAAGCTATGCGAATACGCCTGCAAAATCGGCATAAGCGTTTTTCTCGGACATCAAAACGCCGAATTAAGCGACCTTGAAAAATTAGCAAAAGCCGGAGCCAAAGCCATAACGCATTTAGGCAACGGCATTCCAAATATGGTCAATAGACATAACAATATTCTGTTGTATGGATTAGCATGCGATAAATTAGCCGCTACAATTATAACAGATGGCCATCATTTGCCCCCACATCTTATCAAAACAATCATCCGCGCCAAAGGCATAGAAAACATAATTATAATCAGCGACGCTTCCCCTCTCGCCGGTTTACCTGCCGGAAAATATAAGATGTTGGGCAATAACGCGATACTTGAAAAGAACGGCTTCCTCCATAATCCGAAAAAAAAATGCATGGTAGGTTCGTCTTCGACGATGGTTGAATGCGTAAAATATCTCGAAAGCCTTTCATTGCTGACAAAACAGGAGCTAAAAAAAGTTGTTTATTCCAATCCTCTGAAATTTATAAATTCTAATATCTAATTATATAACCTATTTAAATTCAAGTATGCCAAAATATTGAGGAAGATGAAAGTTTGGCGTTGGATAATCAACTGGCGACCATGTCAGCCAATGCGGATGCGAGCTCAAGTCTGCGCATTTATAAAAATTGGCATTCCAGAACACACCTGATTCGGGTTTCTGAATTTTACCGTATTTGGAAATAATACTAAGGGGGAGTCTATAACTCACATACCAAACCGTCGGCGTTGTTATTTCTTCTTGTATAAGTTTTGGAAGCGAATGATAAACTTCTATTTTTTTACAGTCCGAGATTTCCACAAGCTTTTTAATGTCATTTTGCAGGTCATTATAACGAAAATACATTGTGCCGCCGCAATTTGTTTCAAGATTAAAATATACATCTTTCTGATTTGTGTCAGGTGCAAAGAAAAATTCCACGCAACTGTCCCGCCATACGGGGCCATGAGTCTGTTGGGCTGCAGAGCAAACGTAATTGTCCTCTACCTTGAAGAAAACATATATATTATTACTATCATAAAGAAGCTTAGCTTGAGTCTTTGGAAAATGCTTCGGCTTTTCTCCCATATAATTTTGAATTTCAAGAATATTCGCCTTTGCCCATTGTCCTTCGTCCCAATTACCGTTTAATTTTACAGCACCGGCAGTTTTTTTGACTTTGTATTTCATTTTTTTATCATGCAGAACGTCCGGCTTTTGTTTGCTAATAAGAAACTCATCAAAAGAGGCGAAACTGTTAACATCAGGTGCCCAGTCCTGAGTATTTCCACCATGAAAAGTAGAAAAGAGAAATGAATCAATAGCTCCCATGTCGCCAAGTCTAAAACGAATATCAGACTTTGATAAAACTTTTCTGCCATCTTCGCAAAGCTCAAAATCTACTCGCGTTATATAATTATCCGCGTCTTGTGTGTATCCGCACTGAATTATCAGAAAAAATACAGGAACTGCAAAGAATAAAGATTTTCGCGTCAATTGTTCTGCTCCCGATTGCAAAAAGTAGTTTTCATTTTAAAATATCCTTTGGCTTTGACATTTATCAGTATTTGGATGTTCTGCCTGTGACCAAAATCGACAAAGCATCTTCCATGGTTAAAAATTATACCAGATTCAGAGCCGTTATAAATATCAAAATCAAGGCGTAAACGAGTTTTTTCGTTATCGAGCAGATAATAATGATTGCTGCTTTCAACTTTTACGTCTGGATGCAAGTTGAATATAAAACATAATTCTTTGCCATCGGCCTTTTCAATCATGTCTGTAATAACAAGACAATCCGACCAGATGCTTAATTCTCTGCCCCATGTAACGTTTTTCCATTCCGGCATATTGCTAGTAAGCTGTGAAAGAATTGTATAATTATTTTCATTTTCTTGCCAATCATGACAATCAGCAGAAGAATAATTTTTCCAGTTATAAACGCCTATTGCTTTGCCGTCACCCTGACCGTTAATTAACAAACTGCTATGCGCCTGTGGGCATTTGTACCAGTCGGCAAAGAGGTTATCGTCATAATTGCAGCATCCGCTGTCAATAAAAAATGGCTTATTATTAAACCAATAAGATACAGCGTTTTTTCCGGAATGATAGTGGCTTTGCTCGCCAGTAAATTTGGACGCATCAAAAAGTAAATAAGACTTATCATCTTTATAAACAGCAATTTTCGCATCTTTGAACAAAACGGCCTTTGGAAATTTATCGCTGCATTTATAACCTTTCAATGATTTCAGAAAGGGGTCCAAATAAAGAGCGTAACCATCATTTATTACCGGAGTGCAACCGTCAGGCTGTTTTATCTTTTCTATGAAAGAAACTGCTTTAGCAAGTTTTTCACGAAATTTTTCAGCAAATTCCGGACATAATTTTCTCAGCAATAATTCTGCATCTCTCATATGCCATGTTTCAAAACAATGATATGACGGGCTGTTTTCGGCCAATGTCCCATCATCGCAAAAATCATTTTCTATATGAAAATCACAAATTTTACTTCCCATTTCGAAAAATTCATTCCATTTGCCATAATTTTTGAATAACAAAGCGGCATAAAGTAAAATCAAGCCTCTTAACGATTGGTGATTGCTGGATTTTTGCAGTTTTAAGAAGTTTGATTCCTCAATCCATATTAATTCAGCATGCTCATAAAGACTTTGGCATATTTCATGAAGCTGCGAATCGGAAAATTCCCCTATATCTTTCAAGAAATAGAGGCAGTATAAGATATGTAAAAATCTGCTCGCGGGCTGAAAATCATACCACATATAAGGAACTTCAGTATCATCGCGAAGATTCTCTTCAAACGTCCGACGGTTATACTCTTTTCTTATGTTTGAAATGCGATTCAGATGTCTTTCAATCTGCTCAATGCCTTTTGGAGAAGGATATTTTCTAATAAAATCGAGTATGATTTTTTCTATTAGTTTTGATATTTGTGAATCGCCGGTTTTCCAGCAATGCCGTGACAGGGATGCCGCGAAATAAAAACGCGTAAGCCAGCAACTTTGTTCAATCGACCTCCAGCGTTCAAACTTCGTGAAATCCAAATCGGCGAGACCGCCCCATTCGGCCAGAATATTCTGATTGATAATCTTATTAGCAATTTCGGCATCATTAATAGTTTCAACAATTTGATTATGTATGTAAGCACCGCCACCATCATAAGGATAAAGCTCAAAGAAATTATTATTCCGCAGAAGTTCTGCGTTTAAAGGAATTACTTCTTCTATTCTTTTTATGAAGTCATGCATATATCAAGATTTATTTTACTTCAAACAATTTATGAAATTTGCGGCCTGTCATCAAGTCTTCAACTTCAATCTTCCATTTTCCGGGCTTATCATTCTGGCCGGCAGTAAACTCAATAGAGCATACACCGCCCTTCGCTGAATAATAATTGCTGAATTCTGAATTGCCGCCGATATGGTCTGTTATCTTTATGTTCAAAGGTTCGACGCCTGAAATCAATGAGCCATCTGCATCCTTAATAAGAATATCAAACTTGTATGTCTTTGTACGATTCAAAACATCAGGAATGTTAATATCTATTTTTTCAGGTTTACCGTGCATAAATGCAATAATCTTCCCCCCTGCCGCCGGTAAATTTATATTGAAAACTATTTTCTCTTGAGTCCTCGAACAAGATAATTCTTTATGCTCGATTATATCATAGATAAAAAGTTTTTCTTTGGCAGAATTCAAAGTAATTTTTGCGGTCTGACTGACACCCTTTTCAAGTATAGCTTTGTACTCTCCAAGACGCTGGTCATAAGCACGTTTATCATTTATCACGAATAGATATTTTACTCTATCTTTTTTGAGCATATTCAATAGGACTGTCGGACTTGAACATTCCACATCTTTATTGATTTTGTCTTTAAGAGCCGCATCGAGCTGCGCGGCATAGGATTCCATTATTTTCTGGTCTTCGTCGGCGGTTACGCCTTTGACTTCCAGCAGGTTTGCCTTGCGGGTTTCGTTATCTGTTTTTTCAGCATAATCCTTTTTCTCAATCAGTGCTTTTGCCGAGACGTTATTGCGATATGTAAAATCGAAATCAAATTTAACCGCGCCGGGAATTTCTGCCCGCAAATACTGGTCGGAAACTACCAATCCGCCTTTGCGCTGAAAATTCAGAATTTTATCGTAAACAGTTTTTGTTAGAGTATCGCATTTGGGTAAAACTAAAACTCTATAATCATCTAATCCGTATTTCGTGATAGTTTCGTCAAAAACGATATCCGCAGGGATATGTATCATATTCAATAATGAGTAAAAGCAATAAGCCTGATAATTGCCATAATGTCCGAGCAGGCGAGGCGATGCAGAATAAACATCCGATGATTCAGACGAAAGCACGGCGATCTTGCGAGGCGACCTTTTCAGCTCTCTTATCATTGGGCCATAAGGTATAACTATCTCTTCGACAAATTGCTTTAGAGCATCAAACGTCGGAGGGTATTGCTGATAGGGATAACTTGCGGGCGGAACATTCGTTACGCCTCCGGTTTGACTTCCGGCCGGATAACCGGGATTAAACGGGTCAAGGCCGCTTCCAATATAATAGCTCAGACCATCAGGATTACGTGATAAATTTATCCAACTTGTTTCAATAAGCCTATCAGGCCCCATCAGAACCCAGCCATTATGTTCCGGAGCAACCGAGCCGGGATAATTCAGCAGTGTTATCGTATGCATGACACCCTGATTAAACGGCTTGCCATTTGCTATCAGGGTCTCAACATACAACATATATTTAGGGTCGGGGTGTGTATAAGTCCATGTACTTATAGCGTTGGTTCCTCTAAATCTTTCATAAACAGATGTTCTTCGCAACGGGTCGCTGAAAGCAAAAATATCCGGCCTGTATTTGTGAACCATCGCTGCCGCACGCTCATTCGCGGCTGACAATCCATCGCCCCATTTATACTGAAATAACCTTTTTACATAACCTTCGTCATTATCGGCTATAACGCCGGGAGCTATGAATTTGTGCGCCGAAGTATTTACATCATAATTTTTTCTCGAGTACGGAAGTTCACTAATCAGGTTGTCCTCTATCTCACTTTCCCAGAAGCAAACCTTAATCCCCGGAAAATACTGAATAACCTGCATTATATTTTCATTGATTTGATTTTGTTTGGCCGCAACGGCAGGATGGTAAGGATTCGTCATAACCGTTTTACCGAAATAAGGGCGGATGGGTTTGAACAAAGCTGCGGGTTCATTTATATTGAGATTGAAACCATCGGATACGCCAATCCCCATTTCCCATCCTCTGGAAAGAGCGTAATCGTATAAAGCGAATTTATCCGGCGTAAAACCGCCATAGTTTAAATCGAGCCCTACGCCGCCGCCAGGCTGAAAACTGTTAAATCCTTTATCCGCATACCAATCCAACTGCCTTTTCGCTTCATCATCCAGTTTATATACATTTTGACCAAATTTGCGATGAGGCCAAAGCCAAACTCTCATTCTGTCAGGATTCCACTTGCGGGCAATCACTATAAAATGCTCAATCGCTGAAATAGTATCATCATTTTTTTTGAGCTGACAAATTACTTTGTATCGGCCGGATTTCAGTTTGTTTGTATCTATCTTGAATTTGTTCACACAAACGGCATTAGATTCCATTAAAATCAAATCACCGATATTTAGGCTAATCGCTGCGTCTTTTAATTCATCTGCAGAAGATAATAATTCATATTCCAATACCGCTTTTTCGCCTCGCCAAAATGCGTGACGTATATTTTTATCGATAATCTGCGCAGCATTTGCCGATAAAACAATGAAATTCAAAATCAAAAGAAGGATACATTTTTTAATCATTTTTATTCTCCGCTGCATCTTCACCGACATTATGATGATTAATTACCGTACCATCATCAGATTCATTTCTTTTAATTGTTTTAAGAAGGTTAAACATTTTTTTCAGGTCAATAAGGCCGCCCACTGTAAACCATAGTGTTGTAATTATTGAAAGCACAAGAGTCAGGAGCGTATAATACCGCCAAAATACTATCCAGCTTTGAGTTTTAACATCCACGACAAAATTGTATATAGTACCTGCTATAAAAATAGTTATCCACAAACCTGTCCATGCAAAGGTTGAAATGTAAAGAATCTTATCTTTACGAGTAAATTCGCTGCTCATGCCAATAATCGAACCGAACCATCCAACCTTTCCTTTTAATGCCGTATTTTCAAGCTTTAAAGAATACTTTCCTCGATGAAGCATCATATCCATATTAAACGACGTTTTTTTGCCCATCAACGATACTACAATATAAACAACGATAGCACTTATTGACGCAAAGAAACTCAGGATTGCACCGTTGCGCGTAGCGATATAACTCATAATAGAATTTGCAAAAGGATAAGATTCATTGATCTGCTTTAAAACCATTCCTGAAACCGCCAAAACAGATCCAGTTATCATCGCTGACCAGGCAGCAGCAGTCGTACCTCTTTTCCAATACAATCCTCCTATCACAACAGCTCCGGCGCCGCCGGTGAAAATCGCACCGGTAATCATAAAAAACATATAGATATATTCAATCTGCCTGAATATGAGACTGAAGAAAAAGATAAAGACTGCCACACCAAAAATTGAAATCTTAAGAAGGTTAAGATGCTGCCTTTGCGTAAAAGGTTTTTTCCTGAAAGGCATAACAACATCCTGTATGAAGATGCTGCCCCACGAATGCAAATACGTATCA
This sequence comes from Planctomycetes bacterium GWF2_41_51, assembly GCA_001825665.1. GTDB lineage: Bacteria > Planctomycetota > Phycisphaerae > Sedimentisphaerales > UBA12454 > UBA12454. The sequence continues at coordinate 18,661 of MHXZ01000041.1, forward strand.
TGGTTGCCTATAAACGCCGCCAGCATAACCGCAGCCATCATACCTACAATTCCCTTTGGCAGAAAATGCCTCATGGCTATTACTGTAGTCATCTGTTTTTGTATCTGACCATTTGCAATCGAACCTATCGCATCCTGAGCTTTTTGTGCCGATTCTGCGAAATTGGTATGATGCATAAAAGTATAGGCGCATATTGGTATAATCATCATAAATAAATTCAAAGATAAAATACGCCAGGTACTTAATATTTTTCCCATTCTGGCTTCGTGCGCGTTTAATGCTGCCGCGTTATACCCAGCCGACCCCTGCCATACGAGACCTGAATAGAAATATCCAAAAGCCACAATAAGATAAAACCATATATTGAAATCTTTTGCGTTCTGAGTTTGGAAAGGATGCAGCATCGATGACCCCTGTTGAGCTATTGAAAGCGTTTGAGTGATTTGCGACCAGTCAAACTTCAATATAACAATGACCATAATGATGACAAATGCAATATTTGTATATACACCCTGCATAAAATCGGTAACGATAACCGCAATTTGTCCGCCTACAAATGTAAAATAAAGCGCGAAAACAAGCAATATCGCCATAACAATTGCGTACATAGCGGTGGTATCTGGGAATCCGCAAAAATGTATAAAAAATCTCGCGCCGACAGAAGGAAAAATTCCGAAATTTATTACGCCTGAAAGCCATCCAAGCAGACCCGTAAATATTCTGAAGCGTTTGCTGTAACGTATTTCAAGAAACTGGGCAAGAGTCAAAGCCCGCGTCTGTCGAAACCGATATACAATCCAGCCAGAAAGAAAAACAATTGTAGTTACAAAAATCATTATCAATTGCCACCAGGCAGCGGTAAATCCTGCCTGATAATACAATTCAAATCCCGCGATAAGACTTATCGAACCAACTCCCGCCATTCCCTGGGAAACACAAATCAAATACCTGCCGGCACAGCGATTAGCCGCTAAGAAATCAGCGACGCTTTGTGTATATTTTTTTGTAAAAATCGCCGCTAATGTTATCGCAATCAGTAGACTCAAAACGATAACCCAGTCAATCAAATACATTAAATTTCTCCGTTGTCTATATTTTATAAATTTGCGACATAGCACCTGACTAATAACAGATGCTATGTCGAATTATAAATAATAAGTAATTAAATTTAAGTTATTTTTTCACCATGCAGCCAGCCAGTATCTGCCCCACCACCACCAATCGGTAGAATAATTCGCGTAATTGTCACCGCCAGTGCCATCAGTATGAAGATACAAAAAACCAGCTTTGAAATAGTTTTCAGAAGGGTCACTTGCGTCAGCCTCTAAATCATCGAGACCTTCAAGAGTGCCCAGAGCCGCATACCTTGCATTCTCGTAAGCAGGATTATGGGAAGCAGAAGCCGGGTAAGCAGGAAAACCGATTAAAATCTTTACGCCATTGGTCGGAACCGGATGTGCCTCATCATCCCAATACTTTCCTGAAACTGCTCTTAAAATATAATAAGTCTGATCTCCTATCCAAGTTTGATATGCAGCAGCAGAACTGCTGTTGCTGTTATATGTCATTGCAGCTATAAAGTTCACTCTTCTTGCCATATAATAATAATAAACAGGACTCCAGTGATATATCGAGCCTGTCCCGTATTTATGGGCACATACCGATGTCAGTTTGCTGCTCAAACCAGATGCGTTAAAAGAAGCCCTGATATCGTCCATCAGCGTTTTATAATGGTTGTAATAAGTATCATCATTTCCCGATGGTTCGATATCCATTGAAATACCATCAAAAACTCTATTTGCTCCCGAAACATAACTGCCCGGCACAGTTGCCGAGACAAATTTCTTACATTCGCTTACTATAGCAGAACGAATCGCAGAATTGGAAATCGCAAGGTTGTTTTTGTCTCCGCTTATCCACCCTATAACAATGAATTGAAAGCCGCTCGAATTTTCATAGGTTTTCACCGCATTTAGAAAATCCTTTACCTTTGCGAGTTCAGTTGCCGCGTTGGTAATTACTCCGTTGGAATTGAGCATTCCTGCGTTTACAAATAAGTATTTGCATCTGTAGTTTACGTTCATATTATAACCAAGCGTCGGCACAAGGTTAACATAAGACTGGTATTTAACATAGTTGTGACTTAGAAAGACCCCGTTTTGGGTAAAATCTCCCGCATCTGCAGCAAAAACAATGGAGTTTGATAATGTAAAAACCAATAAAAACACATACACACTTTTCCTGGCATCCATAATAATACTCCTTTCAAAAAAAACTACATTCCTTTATTTCATACATTAAGGCTTTAACCAGAATTGCCTGAATTGCTGCCAATCTGTTGTTTCACTGGAGTAGTTGTCTTTTCCTGTTCCATCGGTATAAAGATACACCGCCGCACCCAAAAAATATTTATGTGATAGATTTTGCTTATCTTCATTCAGTTTATTCAAGCCTTTCTGAACACCCAAAGATGCATTTTTGATATTTTCAAACTCAGGCTTATGGTATTTTGAAGGCGGATAGCCGGGAAATCCGAGCATTACTTTGACATTATCATTTAAAGCCGGATGATTGCTGTCCTGCCAATATTTTCCGCTAACAGATTGCAAAATGGTTTTTGTCTGCTCATCCATCCAGTTTTGATATTCGAGGTCTGTATTGCTGCCGCTGTTGTACGTCATAGCGATAATTAAATCCACACTGCCAGCCATACGATAATAATATTCAGGATACCATTGCCACGCGTTTTGAGTTCCATATTTATGAGTGCAAGCAGAAACGATTTTATCTTTATCGAGAGCCTTCGAAATTTCATCAAACAGCAGCACAAAATTTTCAAAAAAGACATCGTCTTTTCCCGCCGGCTCCATATCGAGGCAAATTCCATCGAATTCTCTTTTGCTGCCGGAAATAAAACTGCCGTTCACATCAGAGCTAACAAGTTTTATGCAATCATTTACGATATTCTGACGAACCTCGGGTTTGCTTATATCTGTTTTTCTGCTGTTGCCGTTGTGCCAGGCGAGAACCTTGAAGTGGTAATCTTTTGCTTTTTCATAGTCGGCAATCGTATTCAGCAACTGCGAAGCTTTTGCAAGCTCTTCGGAGCTTTTTATGAACAAACCCTTTGCATCCATAAAACCGGCGTTGACAAACCAATACCTGCAATCATATTGTTTCACCATTTTATCAGCCAGATCAGGAACTTTATCAATTACCGATTGATATTTGACGTAGCTGTGTCCGAGGAAGACTCCGTTATCCTGATAATTATCAGCAAAAACGGCAGTACAATATAGAGTGGCCAATGTAATAACAGCAGATAGGTAGTTTTTTTTTATGTTCATATTAACTATCTTTTCCCGGGACCATCTGTGAACCAAAAGACACTTGATGGGGTGGCCAGATTCTTCCACCAATCAGGTTCCTTAAAATAACTTGTATGCGAGTCCGCAAATACTATATTGATGCCTTTGTTATGACGAAACATCTTATATTTGAACTCCCCCGAGTACTCTTCCACTATTTTTTTCCATTTTTTATATTCAATCGTACCATCTGTTATATTGCCGTTAGGAGTAAATCTGGTCTTGAGAGATTTTTCTCCAAAATAAAAATCAAACACCACACCAAAATTGCCAGGCTGTTTAATAGATACCAGTTTCGCAGTATTATCAATTGTATTCATCCCTCCAGAGGAAGACCTTACGGTTATATTTCCTCCCGGATATTTTTGAAGACCATAATCTGTGGCATTATAAGCATAATTGTTTTCTGTTCCAAAATCTCTAACAGCCTGCCCCGATGGACATCGCATAAATGCACCTAATTTATGGCCTTGCCCTTTCACTGCGCCAATATACGGTCCAATTCTGGAAAACCAGTGGCCGTTAGGATCGCTAAGCCCGCCGGAACCGAACATCCAGTCCTGTGTAACATATAAACCATTATTATTTTCAGCATAAAGGTTCACAGCCAAAGCAAACTGCTTCATACGCGATTTACAGACCGTTGACTTGGCTTGCTCTCTGGCTTTAGACATAGCCGGCACCAAAACCGCAAGCAATATCGCTATTATTGATATAACCACCAGTAACTCTACAAGTGTAAAGCCTGACTTTGATTTTTTGCTTTTCATATTAATTTCCTATCCTTACTGACATTGTAAATCTTCCGGATTTTCGCATTCCATCCAGTTCTCAGCCATTGTCGCAAAGTCAAACATATTAATTTTGCCATCAGAAATACCAGTCGGCCCGCTTATGTCCGCACCGCCCGGAACGAAACGATAACACTTGACCGCCAAAGGCGCAAGCGTCACTGAGAAATTATCTCCGTTCATAGCTGCATAGTCGGTCGAATCAAATATATCCTGCCGGCGTATCGTCTCCGTGGGAAGACCGCTTATATTTACAGTAACGTCGCTGTTTGCCGAATTGACAAGGAACAGGTAACGCGCTCCGGTTGTATCCGCAATATTGGCATAATTAATGGACGAAGCGGTATAAGCCTCAGGAGTAGTCATACTTGCCGTCGCTGGGCCTGACATTATTGTTACAGAAATATCGCTTCTACGCTGGCCAAACAGAAATACATGGCCAAGATTTAAATCTCCATTCAATTCCCTGGCGACAGAAGCATATCCCTGATAATACTCGTCAAAATAATTAGTCAGTTCCGGTCTTCTCCATCCGGAGAAAATTTCTACACCTTTAGCTCCCGTAATTAACGACAAATAGACATCGTGCCTTGCCCATATCGGAATCAAATACGCAAACTGAGCATCAGGATCCACGAACATTTCCGGCACTGCAATCGCTGTTGCCGATGGATTTGACAATCCAATAGCGTTCAGTTCCTGTTCAATCGTCCATTTGCAATAAATTCGATTATTCTGGTTGCCTGTGAAATTGGTGTACATACCTTTGCCGCACAAATCCTGATGCGCGACCGAAACCGCAAGATGGTCATCAGTACGATTATTTGTTTCATACATCCATACAGGTCTGCCTTGTGCAGAATCCGCTGCTCGTATCGCATCAGCGGCTACTTGTAAATAATGCATCTGGTTTGGCTGATTGTACTTTAGTTCTTCAGGCTGAATTGCCCAAACAGCGATTGTATTATCGTTCTTAACGGCATTTACCTGAGCTGTAACAGCAGATTGAATTTCAGAATCGCTCGGCAGTACAAAATTCTCAGGGTCAAGTCCCGTCATTCCGACATGATAGAAATATTTTAAGCCAAGGCTGTTTGCTTCATCAAGATAATTGCCCGGAGTACTTCCGTAATACGGCCCCATAGCTGTAAAGCCGTCATTTTTAAGATTATAAATATCCGGCTCCGTTACAGAATAAAAACTGAATCCGAATATTTTTCCGTTTGGATACAATTTATCATCATCGTATCCGACACTATAATCAGGTGCCGCGTCAAAAAATGAGCCATATTCGCCATTCAGCCATTCTTCTGCCAATAAAGCGACATCATAAAAATCGATATAGCAGTCAGGCTGACCTTCCGGGCCGGAAATATCGCCCTGCGACCACATGGGCAAATTCGCCAAATCGCAATCGAAAGAATAGTTGTATGCATTGTTACTGATTCGGGCATTATCTATAGTGCCGTCAAATGTCCAATAAGCCGCTCCAAGCCTCTGCCCAACTCGAAGGTTCTGTGTACTATTTGCGATTTGCATACCTGGGCTGCTGACAGCAGCAACGAGATTTCCACTACGATAAAGTTTGGCAGTATCGCTGTTTGCATCCCATGTTCCTGCCACATGATACCATTTGCCTTGTTCCCAACTAAGAACTTCTGAAACACCAACTGTAGTAGTTCCGTCACCGGTTACAAAATGCAATCTATAATCAGGCGTTGCAATGCCGGGGTCAGCAATCTGGTCTCTGGACAAATACATTTTGAATCCATTTTTATCCGCATACTGCTTGTCAAATATATATTGAATACTCTGTCCCGAGACATCATTTATATTGAGCCAGCATTCGACGGAAAGACTCGAATCGCTGCCCGACGGAAATATTCCTGCTCCGCCGCCGATGACCTGAGTATAATCCAACCCGTTCTGGTCGCCCGGCAGATGCAGTCCCCAACTGAATTTTCCTTCTGTAACAATCGTCGGCGAGCCATAAAGATATAATTTCTGGGTGTCGCCAGTTATCACATCTTTTGCAGACTGTCCTGTTCCTAAGCCGCTGGCATGGGGAGTATCAAAATTCCACAGAGCCACCGAATATGCGTCGGTTCCATTATAATCATTCAACCAGTCGTAATAAGGACCGGTTACCGGCGGCGGCGGCGGAAGGACATACTTCAATGCCGCCCTGCTGACTTTCAAATCATCTATTACACCATTAAAGGTTCCAAAAGCACTGCCAATCCGGTTACCTACACGGAGCAAATACATTGTTGCGCCATTATAACCGTCACTTGGTCGATAAATCTTACCGGCATCAGTTGCGGCTGCAATTTGAGCGCCATCTTCATAAAGTCTTAAAGTGTCATCATCTGCATCCCATACCATCGCCAAATGTGTCCACTGGCCAACAGTAAGGTTAGTAATATTTGTTTGCGCCTGTACTCTTGCACCTGCTGTTGTACCGATGACAGCTCTCAAATAAACAGAACTGTTTGAATTTTCATACCAAAGATACATTTGGTAGCCGGCGATCGGTGCATGAGAATTAGCCTTGTCAAATATCATTTGCCTTGGACTAGCCGATGTTGGCAGCTGATTTGGCTTAACCCAAACGCCAATTGAAAGATTTGGGTCAGAACCGGCAGAATCCATATCAACGCCCCACATACCACCAATATTATTTGCTATCTGCCAATAATCTGTTGAAGCTGCTCCGCCGGGACACAAGGCACCATTGCCAAATTTCCCAACGTCATAACCCATCAAACCATATCTGTATAACGGCAGACCGCCCGGAACCGCGCTATTAGCGTTGCCGGAAGATTCATTCCAATGCCACAATCCAATAGTCTTGTCATCAACAATTTCTTCGTTTACCCAGCCGTAATAATCACCATCCTCTACAACGGGAATATAAGGTGCGTAATCAACTGCGATTTTACTTATTTTAAGATCATCTACTTTTCCACTAAAACCACCGTAAACTGTACCTAATCGTTCGCCGATACGAAGAACTCTCGGATTCGTACTGCCTTGTATGCTCGGCGCATAAACGCTTCCAGCGGAAGCAGTGCTTCCCAATAAACTGCCGTCCTGATAAACCTTGAGAGTATCAGTCGCGGCATTCCATGTCATCGCGATATGACTCCATTTTCCAAGGTAAAGATAAACAACCCTGCTTTCCTTAACAGGCGTCCCGGAAGTTGTGCCGATAGCAACTTTCAAATAAGTAACACCAGAAGCATACCAAAGATACATCGTATAACCCGCGTTCGGGTCTGTTGAATAAGCTTTATCAACCAGTACCTGACGCGGATTCTCAGTCGTGGGCAGAACATCTGGTTTAATCCAAACAGCAACAGATAAACTTGCATCAGATTCTAATGCATCGAGATTGTAGCCATTATTGCTGTCATTTGAGATTTGCCAGTAATCTGTTCCTGTAATTGTGCCCGGACAATTTGCTCCGTTTCCAAATTTTCCTCCGCCAACTGAATAATCCGCAATGCCGTTAGGATATAAAGACAATCCTCCAATAACTGAATTGGCGGCATTACCTGAAGATTCATTCCAGTGCCACAAGCCAATAGTGTCTGAATCAACAGTTTCTTCGCTTTGCCAATCACTATATGAAGCTAAAGAGATTTGGCATGTTGAAATAATTAGTAACATTGCGAAAAGCAGAGTCATTCTGATTTTATTATACATATCTATCTCCAGTAATATCTTCGCGCAGTTTTCCAAAACGTATGACAACATACGGAAGGGTTATTTATTTTTTAGAAACTTCGTGCCTAAGCACGAAAACTTATTTACGTTTTCTAATTAAGGTCAAACCAAGAGTGATAAGTGCTATTGTTGCAGGTTCTGGAACTGCGTATTGAATCGCAATATCATTGATTTTAAGGTCATCTATTGCCCCATTGAAAGTGCCGTAGCTGCTGCCGATTCTATTTCCTACACGCAACAATTGTGGATTTGTACTTCCGGTAACGCTCGGAGCATAAACGCTTCCTGCTGAGACGGTACTTCCGAGGACCTCTCCGTCCTGATACATCATTAAAGTGTCTGCATCAGCATCCCAGACAAGAGCAAGATGTGTCCATTCTCCTGAAACAAGACTGATAACACTGTTTTGCAGAACAGATGTGCCGGCCGTCGTTCCGATAGCCGCTTTTAAATAGATATTGCTACTAATACTGTCATACCATAAATATAGTTCATATCCCGCGCTCGGTGTATTTGAATATGCTTTATCGAAAATAACCTGTCGAGTTGAGGCTCCTGTAGGTAATACGTCTGGTCTTATCCATACTGCCGCAGACAAACTTGAGTCCGGCCCAATAGCATCCATACTACGCCCATTGCCGTTGTCATATCCAATCTGCCAATAATCTGTAGAAGCTACTCCGCCGGGACTCAAGGCCCCATTACCGAATTTACCTGCCGTGTAGCCCATATTGCCTGTTCGATTTAAAGATAATCCGCCAGACACCGAATTGACTGCATTGCCTGATGAAGCATTCCACTGCCATAAACCGACTGTTCCTGCGGTAACGGTCTCAGCTTCCATCCAACCATAGTATGGCACAGCCGAAACAATCGTACTCAATACTATAACGAACAATAAAACATAATTCTTTTTCATAACAACTTCCTCCGTCCAAAAAAATAACAATTTCTTCTTCTACTATTTACTTTTAACGGCAGCCGACGACTGCCTGACTATCAGATTGACCGGCATAACTATACTTTCACCATAATCCTGCCCATCAATTATTCTCATCAAAGCATCGACAACAGTTTGAGCATATTTATCACAAGTTCTGTCCACTGTAGTTAGTGACGGCGAAAATAACCGAGCGATCGGTAAATTATCGACGCCAACAACGCTTATATCGCCGGGAACATCGATGCCGGCATCTTTTAATTCAGCAATGATTCCCATCGCCAGCAAATCACCGGCGGCGAAAACAGCCGTTGGCCGATTTTTCATATCAATAATTTTGCGAGCTGCTGTTTTTCCTTCTTCCATATCGAAGCTTGATTCTATAACCAATTGTTCATCACTTCCAAGCCCGGCAACCGCCATAGATTGGCAATAACCATCATGCCTTCTCATGGCCGCTTCGTTTGAATGTTTGCCGATAAAAGCAATTCGCCTATGTCCGTTCGAAAGCAGATGAGTAATTACCTGTCTCGCTCCGTCCGCATCGTCCAAAAGAACACAACTGACTTTTTTAGCAAAGATATTACGGCCGAGAACAACAGTAGATACCGGACTTTCATAAAGCGCCTGACGGTCCTCTTTGTCATTAACACTACTGCCAAGAATTATTCCGTCAACTCCATAGCCTCTTACTTCATCCAACACTTCTTTGACCGGCATAGCAGAAACAGAACTGTGAAAGAATGTCTTATAACCATAAGCAGATATCGTCTGGGAAATATAATGAAATAATTCGACATAAGAAATGTCGCGCGCTAATTCAACCGAAGAAAAATTGAATACAAATCCTATGGTTTTGGTTTTGCCCTTTACTAATCCTCGAGCAAGATGATTTGGTTGATAGCCGAGTTTCTTGGCGGCGCCGTGAATTTTTTTCCTGGTAAGATCAGATACACGGCCGCTTCCCTGCAAAGCCATAGAGACCGTTGCTGCGGATGTCCCTACCTTTTTAGCTATGTCATAAATTGTAACTGCCATAACTTACTTGTCCTGCTTTATCTAATCAATTGAGCTAACGAATAATTTAATCGATTAAGCAAAATATGTCAAGCAATATTTTTTAAAAAATATCTCAGGCTATTAATGATGTTGTTTTGCATTTAATAAGCGTATTCCTATAACATATTATATTACAAGAACTTAATTGTTGTATCTCAATTTGCAAAATAAAAGAAACATTTAATATTACATGTAGCTAAAACTAATCTATATAATAGTATAAGAATGAGCCCGATAATTCTAATCGGTTAAACTTGACATTCACTAAACTTGCGGGTATATTCGTAAGAACCTGATTTCTATAATTTAACGAGATGTATATGGACAAAAAACTGCCTGATATTTTTATTATTCCTGATTGTGACCATTCTAAAATAACGGTATGTTTTACTTCATTGCCGGAATACACAAACCTTCACTGGTCAGTTATGGATGGGACAGAGCTTTTCTCTAAAGGCCTGTCTACAATCAAACCGAATAATAAAATCTGTTTTGACATTGATATGTTTAATTTTATACCGTGGTCTCCGGAACATCCGTGTTTATATACACTCAAGTTAAAATTCTCCGGCAATTACGACAACCTTGAAGTTTCCAAACATTTTGGTATGCGGAAGTTTTCCATAGAAGGAAAACAAATATATTTGAATAATCAACCACTCTTTATTAGAGGTTACATTCGCGGCCGAGATGCTCATGACCATCCCAACTTATTAAATCTTCCACCTGCACAATTCTACGCTAAAAATATCAGGATGGCCAAAGAACTCGGTTTCAATTTTGTTCGTTTTCATTCACGTGTGCCTTCGAAAGAATTCTTTGAAGCCGCCGATGAACTTGGTATGCTGATTCAGATTGAGCTTAGAAACTATGATGCGGCAGAACATAATGATTTTCTGACAGACCAGGGGCAAATGCTTGACAAACAAAGATGGATTCAAATTATACAAGCTCTTCGCAATCATCCATCTTTAATGGTTTATTGCATGGGCTGTGAAATACCCAATAACGGGAAAAATCCCTACACACTCGAAATTTATAATCTTGTCAAACAAATGGACCCGACGAGAATTTTTCTCGATAGCTGCGCAAGGGGTGAATTTGATCGCAGTGCTACCGATATAGATGTTCAGCATATGAGCTATTTTTATCCTTATGGAAAAAACAGAAATATGTTCGAGGATTGCTATAATTGGTCAGTGAACGGTTCAACAAGGGACTTAGAACTGATTACCGAATTCGGCCAGCAGCACATTTGCAAGGTTAAAAGAAATTTATGTACTTCAAGACCGATTATAGCTCACGAAATTTGTCATTATACAGCTTTGCACGATTTGGACAATTTGGAACAAAAGTTTTCTAAAGCTAATCAGGCAAAACCCTGGTGGCTTGACGAATTGAAAAAACTGGTAAATTTGAAACATTTAGAAAACGATTATCCAATGCTGTTTAAAGCAAGCAGACATTTCCAGTTCCTTAGCTGGAAATTAGGTCTCGAGGCTGTAAGAATGAGCAAATTACTCTGCGGCTTTCATTTTCTGCAGCTTTCAGACACTGAGAAATATGAAAATAGCAATGGATTATTGGATTGCTTCGATGACCTCCAATTACTGACTCCAGAAAAATTCCTGCAATTCAACGGCCCCACTGTCGTACTCGCCGATTTGCCGCTAAGGACATTTTTGGAAAAAGAATTTCTGCAAATCCCTGTTGTTCTTTCGCATTTCGATTCGAAAATTAAAGGAACTGCTAATTTCTCTTTTACCTTATATGATAAAATCAAAAATAAAATAATAGCCTCCGGCCAGATGGAAAAATTTGATATGAATAAGTTAGGCAGATACGAAATCTGCCGGGTAGAAATCGAATTGCCCGCAGCAGCCGAGCCGAAAGCATTATCAATTATTTTCAATCTTTCGAATGACGCGAAAACATTTAAAATCGAAAATTCGTGGGACATCTGGGTATATCCGAACAGGGCCTTAGAAATCGCTCCTTTGGCCTGCACATTTTTAGCGGATATCAATATCACCGGCCGATACCCGCAGATAAAATCCTGCGGTTCTGCCGAGAATCCGCAAAAACTGATTATCGCCAATAATTTTAGCAAAGAAATATTTAATCACCTGTCTGATGGAGGTGATGTGTTGATGTTGTACCGAGTCGGGCAAACACGAGACAGAAAAACTAAAGCACAGAAAGAAAAGTATTATCTGCCGACAACATGGGACAGATTTAAAGCGGTTATATGGGATCGTGGAACAAATTGCGGCGGATTTATCAGACAAAGTAATGCGTTAAACAATTTTCCGCATCAGGACTTTATCGATATGCAGTTTTTCGGCCTTATCGATGATTGCGACAAAATCGTTCTCGATGATTTCCCCTGCGATATCGAACCTATAATTCAAGGAGTCGATAAAGCGGCACGCGATCGTTTTGATGTTCATACATATAAGCTTCGTGGACTTCAACCCAAATGGACTTTAAGAAAATTCGCTTATATGTTTGAAATAAGAGTTGGCCTCGGAAGATTATTCGTAACTGGATTTAACTTTACAAAGCTTTCGGAAGGAATTCCCGAAGTTTGCGCGATGTTTGAATCGATTATTAAATATATTAGCTCAGACAGCTTTGCTCCAAAAACATCCATCAATCCTGACGAACTGGAAGATTATCTGCTTCGAAAAGGTAAAGAGCCTGCTATTAAAGAACGAAAAATGACTCAGTTCTGGCAGCTCGATGAAGAACCTCTGGAATCACAGGAATACTGGCATCAAGCTGAACAATATGTTGATGAATCTCCTTGTTAATTTGACAGCTTAAATTATAATTAAATATTTCGCAGATTGGATAAAACACAAATGATCGGCTTTCACATTGATATGAATATTGGGCAATTCACGGCAGCCTATCTTGAAAAATGGCTGAAAGAATTCGCTGCTTTAGGTTATGACGCCATAATTTGGGAAGTTGAAAATAATATACAATGGCAAACTTGTCCCGAATGCGCATCGCCGGATGCTTTCACAAAAAATGAATTCAAAGACATACTAAAACTGTGTAAAAGTCTCGGGATGGAAAGCATTCCGCTTCTTCAGACATTAGGACACTGCGAATACGTTTTAAAAAATAGTAAGTATAAATATCTTGCGGAATTGCCGGATAAGATAGACCAGTACTGCCCTTTGCACCCGCAGTTAACCGATTTTCTACATCAATGGATTGATGAATATCTTGATTTGTTCGGCCCAGTTCGTAAATTTCACATCGGTGCCGATGAAGCAAGCAATTTAGGCCAATGTCCGCGCTGTAATGAATTTGTACAAAACCATTCGCTGTCCTCCTTGTATGCTCAACACATTAATAATGTCAGTCAATATTTGATAAATCGCAACATTCAGCCGATTGCCTGGGCTGATATGATTCTGAAGCATCCGGAGGAAATAAATAAACTTTCTAAAAAAATTATTATTGCAGACTGGATGTACGATATCTATCGAGGCAGCGGAAAAGTCTGGGTTTGGGGCAAAGGTTTACAAACAAATGAGCAGTTAGATGACAAAACACTTGATACGTTCGGCAGATTTTTGTTTCCTGACGGTGATGAACCCGGCAAAGAACCGGAAACTTTTTATACAGCTGATTTCCTTGCAGCCAATGGTTTTGCGACAATAACTTGTCCTTCGTCAAGCTGCTATGGCGACAACGTCTTTGCACCAAGGGCTTATTATCATATGAAGAATATTTATGATTCTATCAGAAAAGGCTGCGATGACGGCATTTCTGGTTCAATTTTAACAAGCTGGACAATTCGTCTTTTCCCATGGGAATTACAAAGAATGTGTATCGAAATGGCTCCAGCCATAGCAACTAACACTGCTGTTACGCTTGAGGAACTTGAACAAATGTTTTTAAAAAAACATTTTGGCGTTACCGATAAAAGTTTCTTCAAAGCTTGCGGATCGCTTTCAAAATCCTGCCTGTTTTCATATAATGGCAGTTTAGGATTCGATAAAGATGCTGAGCCTGTATCTCCTGAACACATTGATAAAACCATCAAAAAATTAATTAATGACAATCTTCTCGAAAAAGAATTAGACAATTGCCTCAAAAGGCTTAACGAATATGAGCAGGGTCTGAATCTTTTAAATGATTTTATGAACGTTGCTAAAAAAGGACATGAACAAATTCAGTACTGGCAGCTTGCCGCCCGAAATCTTATTAACAGGGCTCAAGCAGCGATTTGTTTGCTGAAAAATGCAAATCAACCGACCGATGCAGATTTACAAAAAATACCATCTGTATTAGATGCGTTGCGCCAACTGAAAATCGAAACCCGAAATATGTATGAGCCCACTATCAAATCGTCAAGACTTAATGATTTTCTGCATTGGATATACGATGCAGTTGAGAAGGACTTATACAACGGCCTTAAAAAACTGCGCTCGTGATTGGCGACTTGCGAAGTAAGATCATTTTAAAACTACTTTCATCCGGAAAATCTTATTATTCTTGTCTCAGCAATCGCACAGGGCCGAGCATACCTTCCGAAACGGGCTGTCTGTCCCCGTAAGGCACAAAAATTCATAGCTCCGGACATTTTTGCTTGTCAAGGCTGTAAAAAATCCCTTTTAAATGAATATTTTCTTCGTGTCTATCTATATAATACTGCATTGTGCATCGCGCAAGTCTTAAATGTAAAAAATGTTAAAATTATTTTTTAGAAACGGCACTAGAATAACAATGTACAGCATCTCTCATAGCAAAAATACGATCAAGTGGTACATTCTCACCAAGGTTATGGTCACTTGCAACTATATACCCGCCATTATTCCAAAGTTTTTCTATATGTGTTTTTACTTCAGTTTCAACCTGTTTCGGCGTTCCATTGACCAAAATATCATAAACTGAAATATTGCCATGAAATGCTATTTTTGAACCATATTTTTTGCTAAGTTCATAAATATCCTGAGTACCACCACAGGTTTCGATCGGATTGATTATATCAACTCCCAAGTTGATAATATCTTCAATAATGTCTTTAATACAACCATCTATATGTACTGAAACTAAAGCACCATGAGCTTTTACAATAGATATAATATTCTCCAATGATGGATAATAAAACTCTCGAACAACAGCTTTTGAATACATCAGGCCGGTCTTCATACATAAATCTAAAGGTATATGTATCACATCAGCCCCCAATTTCCAATGCAGTTTGAAGTTCTGCCACACAATACTCAGATGCAATTTTCTGAAAGTCTTTTATGAAATCTGGGCTGTCCATTAAACTCATACTATAATCTAATGGCCCAATTGCCATACTCACAGTTTTCGGAACAAAATTAACCGCATAGATTAGACCCAGACACGCTTCATAGCAGTGTTCATAAACACTTTTTATTCTTTCTTTAACCTGACTTATATCCGGAAGTATAACTTGTTCAAGAGCCGCTCGTGTCTTGATTTCTCCATCAACATAACATCTTCTTCCGTGCGCATTCATAAGGTTTTTTCTACCAAGTTCCCACAGATTGGCAAGATAAACCATATCACAGCCCAATACTGTATAAAGTTTTACAATGTCGCCTGCAGGAATATCATAAGATCGCAAATCAGGCGTAAAGTTGGTATCTAATAGCCTGTTTACATTAATATATCAGGGTCATTTTCTTGGAAAGGAACCCCATCGACTGGCAACCTTTTAACGCTATTAATAAATCTGGATTTATCCGGCTTTCTCATGGATATTAATTCCTATAATTTTTATTACAATTTAATTGATCGGTTTTTAGATCGAGAAATCTAATATTTTTCCTGATGCCTCAAAATATAATTGTCCTATTCATCAAAATTCTCTTTTTTTAATCGGCTTAGATGGGACACCTCCCATGATTGTGTATGGAGGCACATCTTTAGTAACTACGGTTCCTGCAGCTAAAATAGAACCCTCTCCAACAGTCACACCATCTAAAATGGTAACATTTGAGCCAATATAAACATCTGAACCAATATTGATCCCTTTACTTGTAACTCCCTGTTTGAAAATTGGAACATCGCGAGTTGTAAATACATGTTCTGAAGCAAGAATTACGGTGTGTGGCCCAATTCTAACACCATTACCTAACTTAACTGGTCCAGCAATCATAGAGTATTGGTGAAGAGTGCAATCATTGCCTAAAACGATACCATCTCCATAGGAGCGAAGCCAAGCAAATGCGTCAATGGAGGAATTTGCACCTATTACAATTTTTTCGTCTGGACTAATAGGAAGCCCACCTCTTTTCCATCCATGGATAAATTCGATATGTGCCAATGGCGAAATTTCAGCAGTTGGGTCAACTTCTAAATTGCCAGCTACTTTGGAAAGCGGAAAAGGATTCTTCAGGAAACGGTCTTCATGTAATTCATCAAAAAATTCAGGATCTTCTTTCGAAATCTCTCTAAGCATCTTTTTTAATCGTGTTTTGTCAATTTCCATCTTAATACCTCATTTATATAATCAGGAAAAATTAGTTTAACAATCCTTCATAAACCTTAAACCGGCATGCAGTCTTTCCAAGCTTCTGATCGTAACGTTCTGCGTTACAATAACGTTTGGGCCTCTGCATTGAGCATGTCATTGAGGGGCTCCTCGACCGTCCTGTGGACCAGGCCATCAAGGTGGTCCTTGACCCGTGCTCATCAATTTTGAAAACTTTGCTAAAGTCCTGACCGTCATTGTCCGATACATTCTGTTGCGAATTTTTCATTTTTAAGGTTCTCCAATTAGGGTTAATAAAAAATGTTAATCGTCCTAATTGGAGAACCTCTTTTTTATACCCTAAAAAAGCGAGTAATATCTTACGTTATCTGAACACATTAAATATCTCATTTTTTAGAATCTTATATAGTAACAGCACTTTTTTATCGTTTCTTTAATTCAGTTAAAATTTTTTTTTATTTGGCTTTGGATAAACACTTACAACTTTTCACGCGAAAAATCACTGTAATCTACTTTAACAATCAATTCTTAATAATTTGAACCTTGGAGACTCGTTGAAACAGTCCATGTCCAGATATTTGCATCTGGAACTTTTGAAACATCTTCTAATGTAGAACCTCTTGATGTCCAAGAAACATAATCTTCATACCAACTACCATAAAATTGACTGCCGTAATCACCATAATAGACACCTTCCTCTTCAATGAATGGACTTATGCATTAACGTCAACACTGACCGTGAATACTTTTACTCGAGTCTAAATAATAAATATTCGCTGAACTAACGAAGGAAAGTTATGATCGTAATTTGTAAGAACCCTAAAAGTCGACCAGTCATTAACATCTTTATCAGCTAGAACAGACTCACTGGAGGACTCTAACCGTCTTATATAATGGTTATATTAGAATCTAAATCCAGCATAGCCAACATTTGCTTGGGCGATCCTAATACCAGTGTTATACATTTCACCTACACCGCCTTTAAATTTAAATTCAATAGTTGATGGAACGTTTGTATTAATTTTATATGTTCTCCATTGCGAATTCGCATTTGATGAACTATCTCCAGATGTAAATGTCTCATACACACCATCATTTATGTCCGCCGTTGCAAACGTCAAGCCTGGCGTATATTCTACATATTTAAAAACATCCCCTTCTTCATGAGAAATATAGTCAGAAGTGAATTCTTCAGGAAACTCATTGCACTCCCATATATAATCCCAATAAATATTTGGGTCAGATTCCCTATTTGCAGTTATATTAAGATAAAATAAACGATTATTTCCGTCAAATCTATATATTTCATCAAAATCACTTTCAGTTGTCACAAGCAAAATTTTATTTTGCTCAACTTCAGCTATAGATGCATAGCTACAGCCCCAGCCTGTATTAGGACCGTTTTCCGGTTCGTAGTCCCAATAAGGCCAACTAACCTTCTTCCAATATTTTCCAGTACCGCTGAAATCTACAAAAATATCATGGCCAGGACGTGTTCCTGCATGAGCAAGTAATGCTCCATTAGAAAGCAATGTAACATCTGGAGCAACGCCACGCTGGCTACCAGGTAAAGGCATCGGACTTGACCAGGTATCCCCTCCATCAGTAGAATAACATTGATTTATGGGCTTTGTAGCTCCGGTCCTATATAAGCATAACAGTGAGTTATCTTTTAATCTCACCAAAACAGGCTCACCAAAATCAGCTGCTTCGTTTAAATCAGATGCTATAGTGTTTGCCGTCAGGAGAAATGGCACAGTATAGTCTCTTAAGCTAAGAGAGGGTTTAATGGGTTCTTC